>JAGHVA010000193.1 GCA_018064565.1 Candidatus Colimorpha onthohippi | reverse complement strand
GTAATCTTGGCGGGGTCTAAGTGTATCATAACCGTTCGTTTTTGAGTAAAAGACGACTACCGAGCATAGAACTCGCTCCAACTGCGGTCGTTGATAGAGGCGGCAGAGCAGGGTACTATAGCGGTGGCTTCGTTGGTACCAGTGTTTTTGATAATCTCTACATCCTCAGCAGTAGCGGTGCGGAAATTGGCGTAAGTGGCAGGATATCCAGTAACTGACACGGTTACACTCCTAAAATCCTCGGAAGTGGTGATGTTGTAGTTGGGAGCCACGATGATGTCTGCATCATATTTCTCGGCTGCTTTGTTGAGCGTGAGCTTAATCATATACTGGACTTTAGGGGAGGCACTAAATTCGGATATATCCCTAAGAGCCAGGTTGTTTTTGAAAGTCATGTCGAAGGTAATTTTCGAGTTGCTCACTTGCAAATCAGCCACAACGGGCATGGTTTGAGCCGATGATGCTACGGTAAGCAGATGGGTGTTGTTATCGGTCAGATTGTAAGTGTTGCTACACGAGGTTACAAAAAATGCGATAACAGCCACACAGAAAATTGTGAAAATTCTATTCATAAAGTCTAACTGCTTTATTATTACCCATTAAGCATGTCGGGTTTAATGTTTTTATAAACTCTATCAGCCTGCAAAAATATATTATTTTTGTCATATGTGGCATATTTTTACTAATTTTGCACTTTCAAATTTCAATTTTTTTTCGTTTATGAATTCTTATTTGTTTTCGAATGGCAGGATTTGGGGCGTGCTATGTGCGTTGTTACTGCTGTTTTCTTGCAATAGGCCATCGGCTGATCAAGGTAATGATATCATTGATAGGCAAGATATCAAGGTTGAGGATGGTAGGCTTACCATAGAGGCTATGTGGGCGATGGGTAATTTGGGTGGAGTTACCATCTCGCCCGATGGTCAGCGAATGGCATATACGATAAGGTACACCAGCATAGAGCGGGATGGTGGCAATAGTGATGTGTATGTTCAGTCGATAAGCGGTGGGGAGTCTCGTCGGATTACCACTACAGCTGAAAGCGAAGGCAATGTGGTCTGGATGGACAACGGGCGGTTGGCGTTTATCCGCAACAACCGTATTGTAGCGGTAGATATTGAGTCGCTCAAAGAGGATGTTGTAGCCGAGTTCGAACAGCCGATAGAGGGCTTTAAGCTTTCGCCCGATGGCAGTCGTATGATTTATATATCCACGGTGTCGCGCGAGCGTTCCGACAACCAAGATAAGCTTTATGAAGGGTTGGACAAGACCACAGGACGTATTAACGAGGATTTGATGTATCGCCATTGGGACACATGGGTTGACGACTATCCTCATATCTTTCTTGCAC
>JAGHVA010000152.1 GCA_018064565.1 Candidatus Colimorpha onthohippi | reverse complement strand
TCCTTTGGCTTTGTGTATGGTCATCAGTTGCACTGCATCCATATCGCTGGAGGTCTTGGCAGAGAATTTGTTGCATTCTTGTGAATACCAATCCAGAAAACCAGATAGTTCTGGTCTGTGACTTTTGCTGTAGCCAGCCACAATGTTGAGAAATGCGTTGGTGTAAGCTCTCTCTTCGGTTCCGATACCCAACTCTCGTAGTATCTCTTCGCAGCAGTCATAAAGTGGTAGGTGAGATAGTTTTGTGAGTTGGAAATCAATATTATATGGTCTTAGAATCTCGGGGAGATAAATTTTCCTTGCCCCATTAGTTGCCGACAAGTGGCTGACGGAGTCCTGAGCAATACGCCCCAAGTGATACAATCCCACCAGTACTTGTGCTGCCACAATCCGGTTGCTTGGATCCTGTATGTGTCGTAACACTGCCAAGACGGTCTTGATGGTTGTGCTGTTGGATAGCAGGAATGATTCGGTTGACACAATAGGTATCTTGCGTTCGCAGTTGTCGCTGCGGAGATAAGATGCTATAGCGGACAACTCGTTGTTTTTGCGGGTTAGAATACAGATGTCGCGATAGCTGTAACCGCAGTCGTCCACCTGATGAACGATGGATTGGTATATTGTATGCCAAATCTCCTCATCGCGGTTGGTTGTAACGGTAACGTGTTGCACACTCACATACCCGCCTGCCTTGCTGGTATGATCTTGCTGTAACCCTTGATACACCGCAGGAATGGAGTTGTGGGTGGCATAGTATGTCTGTGATGCCCACTCAAAGAATGTATTGTTAAACAGAATGATGTTTTCTCGTGATCGGAAGTTGGTGGTTAGGGGCGCATCGGTGTGAGCGCTCTTGAAGATAGAACCATGCCCATAGGGGTTGTCTGGCACAGAGGGCAGGCGGACAAATTGGCTGGCATCGCCCTGTCGGAAGCGGTAGATGGCTTGCTTGGCGTCTCCGACAATCAGACTGGTGTTTCCGCCCGACACCCCATTGTCCACCAGTGGCAGCAAGTTTTGCCATTGAAGTATTGAAGTATCTTGAAACTCATCAATCAAATAGTTTTGATATTTGCTTCCTAATCGTTCGTAGATGAATGGTGCAGGCTCATTTTGCACCACTTCGTTAATCCTCCTGTTAAATTCCGCAAGATGCAGTATCTCGTTGTCTTTGTAGTATTGGCTGATGAGTTCGTTTAGGCGGGTTGTTACGGCCAATGTATAAATGTTTTTCAAGATGGCTTTGCGGGTGTGGTACGATGGAGCTTCGTCGGTGATGTGTTCTGCTAATTGCTTGATTTTTTGTAGTTGAGGCTCGCATACCGTCCCAGTTCTGTTCATTTGGTCCCATGAACTATCGCTAAACTCAGGCAGTTCGCCTTTCGCCATCCGCTGCAATTTGCTCCAGATGCCTCGCGATTTCCCTGGAAAATCGTCTTGTGTTAGTTGATTCGCATTGCAATCGGCTATAATCTGGGTTGCATCAAACTTGATACCATCTTCTATCTCTTTGTTGGCTTTACGCAGTTGTGCAATGATGCTTTTGAAGTTTTCAAAACTGAGTTTTGATAATGTCTCCACATATTGCGGCACATCCTCTTTGAAAAGTTGTTGGGCTAAATCTTGGATATTTTTCTCTATTTGAAGCGATTTCCCCTCCGACATCTTTTTTTCGGTAAATGCGATGAGCATGTCGGTCAGTTCCTCCTCGCCATCGCACCCAATAAGACTTATCATATCGTTGACCACATGTTGGATGATTTCGTCAGACTGGATCGAGATGTCAAAATTGATCGGCAAGTGCAGGTCGTGGGCAAAGGTTCTAACCACACGCTGCATAAAACTATCAATAGTGCATACCGATAGGTCGCTGTAGTTGTGCAGTATGGCAGCGTGGACAATGGCGGCATATTTTTGGATAGTTTCGCTTGTCAGCGTGTATCGCAGCGGGTTGTCTTTTATGATAGCTTGAGCCATTGCCGACTGGGTTGCATCGGTTGCCATAAGCTTTAGCTCGCTCATAATGCGATCTTTCATCTCCCCAGCGGCTTTGTTGGTAAATGTAATGGCCAAGATATGCTTAAAGCGGTCGGTAAGGGCTGCGGTAACCTCTTTGTGGGTAGATGCGGTGTCGGATATGTCAAAGGCAAGTGTGATAAATGTCTTGACAAGCATGAATGTTTTGCCTGATCCAGCCGATGCTTTGCTTACGATGAATTTACCAGATGACATACCTGTAAGAGAATTTGTGATTGATAGACAGTTACTCCGTAATCTCGTTTCCTTGCCTCGGCAGAAAGATAGGCCTTTCTGCACCCGGTTTGTCGAAAACACCAGTTGCAAAGGTACATCATTAATTCTGTTTTTGGGGTGGTATGTATGGAATTTATTGTTTCGCCTATAGCTTGGATAGGCCTATAGCGATGCTTAATGTATTGGGTATCCCAATCTTTTTCATAATTTTAATATGTTGTTGATAATTTTTTTTACAATCTTTTGTTGATAATTGCGGAAAATGTAGTACTTTAGCGGTCTGAAACAGATGGTATGTGATCTGTTGTTAGTGCGTCTAAATAATTAAAAAGCAATAATATGGAACTTAAGAAAAACCCTGGGGCAGACCTCGAAAACCGCAAGGGTCTCTTTTTGGAGATTGGATTGACGGTTATCTTGGTTGTTGCACTTGTCGCTTTCAACGTCAAGTCGTTTGACCAAGAGGAAGTAGAAATCATGGCTCGTACTGCAATGGAAGAGATTGAGGACGTGGTGATTCAGACTGCGGAAGATACTCCTCCTCCACCACCACCAGAGCAGCCAGAGGTGGCTACAGAGTTGACTATCGTGGAAGATGATGCTGTTATTGAGAATGAGCTCGGCATCGTGGATATGGGAGATAACCAGAATCAGGCGCAAGAGGAGTTCGTCCCCGTTGAGGTTGTTGAAGAGGTTGAAGAGGTAGAGGAAGAGATTTTCACCGTTGTAGAGAACGACCCTGAGTATCCTGGTGGTATGGAGTCGCTTTACAAATACTTGGGCGAGAATATCAAGTATCCATCACTGGCAAAAGAGAACAATATCACGGGTAAGGTGTATGTTACTTTCGTGGTCGAGAAAGATGGTTCAATCGCCAATCCTCGTATCTTGCGTGATATTGGTGGTGGATGTGGTCAGGAGGCAATTCGTGTGGTAAAGAGCATGCCTAAATGGAAGCCAGGTAAGCAACGTGGCAAGGCTGTGCGTGTGCAGTTCAACTTGCCTGTAAGCTTCAATCTGCAATAGTCTTATTCAGTATATTTATACAAAGGGCTGCCTCACTTATAATAATGCGGCAGCCCTTGTTGTTGTCAATATCTATCTGGATTGAGTAGGTGTAGGTAGTGACAATTTGATTGCAGAAAGTGGCGGAGGTGCTGGGGCAAGTATGCAGTAAAAAACATCTTGTGTTATCTTAGTTTATTTGACTTGTGATTGCAATAAATAATCTCTCGGTTCAATTTACGGGGACGAATCTATTTGACCATGTGACGTTTAATGTCAATGATAGGGATCGCATAGGTCTTGTTGGAAAAAATGGTGCTGGCAAATCTACGCTGCTGAAAATTATCGCAGGTTGGCAAGAGCCTGAAAGTGGCACCATAGTTCGTGCGGCAGGGCAGACGGTGGGTTATCTTCCGCAAGAGATGATTCCAGAAGCCGCAGGCACGATTATTCAAGAAGCCCTAACCGCTTTCAGTGTGATTGATACGTTAGAGCGTCAGTTAGACCTCTTGACACAGCAGATATCCGATCGTACTGACTACGAAAACGATAGTTATGCCAATTTGTTGAACAAGCATACAGAGGTTACGGAGCAGATAGCTATGATGGGAGGATCCAATCGTCAGGAGCAGGCCGAAAAAATTTTGTTAGGGTTGGGATTCCGTCGTTCCGACTTCACCCGTTTGCTGGTTGAGTTCAGTGGTGGTTGGCAGATGCGCGTAGAGCTGGCTAAACTGTTGCTCCGACGTCCTGATTTTCTTTTGCTTGACGAGCCTACCAACCATCTGGATATCGAGTCGATACAGTGGTTGGAGTCTTTTTTGTCCAGTTATGCTGGAGCGGTGCTTTTGGTGTCGCACGATCGTACTTTTCTTGATAATATCACAAGTCGTACCATTGAGATCACAGCGGGTAGGATTTACGATTATCGTTGTTCTTATTCTGATTATGTGGTTCAGATGCAAGAGCGGCGTGCGTCGCAGATGGCTCAGCTTAATAGTCAGCAGCGTCAAGTAGCACAAATAGAGGCTTTTATAGAACGATTCAGGTATAAGGCAACCAAGAGCAAGCAGGTGCAGTCGCGCATCAAAATGCTGGACCGAATGGAGGAGGTTAAGGTTGACGAGGTCTCGACCGAGAGTATCCATTTCAGTTTCCCACCAGCACCGCATAGTGGTAAGATTGTAGTAGAGACAGAGGGGTTAGGAAAGGCGTACGGTAGTAAACAGGTTTTTGATGGTGTTGATATGCGAATTTTGGCGGGTAGCAAAGTGGCGTTTGTGGGGCGCAACGGTGAAGGAAAATCTACATTGGCAAAGATAATAGTAGGTGAGATTGCAGATTATACTGGTGTTTATAAGCCAGGTCATCAGGTGCAGATAGGCTATTATGCCCAAAACCAGGCTGCTATGCTTGATGGAGAGAAAACAGTCTTTCAAACTATCGATGACATCGCTGTGGGCGACATCCGTCCTAAAATACGGAATATATTGGGTAGTTTTTTGTTCGACGAGGATGATATAGAAAAAAAGGTAAAGGTGCTTTCGGGTGGAGAAAAAGCCCGTTTGGCATTGGCAAAGCTATTGCTTACGCAGTCTAATCTGTTGGTGTTGGACGAGCCTACCAATCACCTGGATATGAATTCAAAAGATATCTTAAAAAATGCGCTCTTGCAATATGATGGTACGTTGATTGTAGTGTCGCACGACCGCGATTTTTTGCAAGGTCTGACCGATACATTGTATGAGTTTCGGGAGGGTGGCGTCCACGAGTTTAAGGGTGATATCTTTGAGTTTTTGGAATACCGCAAGATAGAGCATCTAAAAGAATTAGATGCTGCCAAATCCAGTGTTCAGGCACAATCTACGGCTATGTCCAAAAACTCCCGTAAAATGTCGTACGAGCAGGCTAAAGAGCGTGAACGGGAGCTGCGCAAGTTGCGTAATGCTGTGGATCGAATTGAGAATGAGATTGCATCGTTGGAAGCGCAGATCGCTGATCAGGAGGCAATATTGGCAAGTGGTGAACCTCAATCGCCTGATTTTTATACTGGCTACGAATTGTTAAAGAAACAATTGGATCAAAAAATGCTTGATTGGGAAGTAGCAGTTGAGCAAGCAGAGCGCAGCGAGTAGTTTGGTTAGGAAGCGTTGCCTGCTGTCCAACCAGTCGAGAAGGCTATCTGTAGGTTGTAGCCTCCAGTGTCGGCATCTAAGTCGAGTACCTCGCCTACGATATGCAGACCTTTTACCAACTTTGACTCCATTGTTTTTGGATTGATTTCGTTGAGACATACACCGCCTTGAGTGGTGATAGCTTCGTTGAAATCGTGTGTTCCAGTTAGCGTCAGCGGCATGCCTTTCAAAAAAGCGAGCAGCCGTTTCCGTTCGTTGCCGTTGATTTGGTTGAGCCGTTTGTAGTATTCGATATGCAGATGTGTGAGTGCGAATGGTATCAATTCGGCGGGCATCCACAATCGCAGCGCATCGTTGAAGATGCGGGTTCCGTTAGCGTTCAAATCATTGATAAGGCGGTGGTCCAATACCTCCGCGGTGATGGCGGGTTTTAGGTCAACAAGGGCTTCTAATGGCGTCCCATTGTGGAGTGTCCGACTCACAATTCGTGAGGCAGAGAGAACTATCGGGCCGCTGATTCCATCTTCAAAAAAGGTCATCTCTCCCTGTTGATCAAAGATAGGCTTTCCATCGGCTTGTCGGATGCGTAGTGCTACGTTCTTTAAGACAAATCCTTCTAATTCTCGTGGGACGGTCTGGCTGCATCTCAAAGCCACCAGCGATGGCACGGGCGGTATGACCGTATGACCCAATTCAGCTGCCCATCGGTAGCCTGCTCCTGTGGCTCCTGTAAGGGGGTACGACAATCCTCCAGTAGCCAAAATTACGCGTTGTGCACTGATAGTCTCGCCCGATTGCAGTCTTACCCCGCTTACCAGCTTGACCCCATCTGTGTCTAAGGTGGTCTCGATGTTTCTGACAGCGCAGTTTTTGCGAATCTCTACATTGGGTCGGTGCTCTAAGTCGTTGATAAGTGCCAGAAATATATCCAACGATTTCCCGCTTTGCGGGAATACGCGTTTGCCGCGCTCCTCCACAAGCGGCACCCCACGTTGACTGAAGAAGTCCATCAACTCTTGGTTGTAAAACCGAGACATGCAGTTACGCAAAAAACGTCCATCGCTACCTACATGCGTCAAAAAGTCTTTGAGGGGTGCGGTGTTGGTGAGGTTGCAACGCCCTTTGCCTGTGATGCGCAACTTCAAGCCTGCTTGATTCATCTTCTCAAGCAGCAAAACCTGTTGACCACGGTCGGCAGCAGCCACTGCCGCCATCATCCCAGCAGCACCTCCTCCAATAATGATAACGTCTGGGGTCATTATTGTTCGCAATGGTAAATTATAAGCAACACTTGTTGCTCACTACTCAAATCTTGCCTGCCACATCGATATAATCCTCAGGATGTATGCAGAGTACTGGTATCTGGGAGTTGTGGACAATTTGCTGTGCGTTGGTGCCAAGAAACAACTGCGAGATAATGCGATCTTGTTCGGTGTTGATGACCACCATATCTGCGTCAACCGACTCTACATAGCGCATCACAGTGTCGCAGTAGTTGCTGTATTTCTTGACCGTAGAGGTGTATTTCACCTCATGGTTTATCATGTATTGGCAGGCTTGCTTGATATAGGTGCGGAGCACTGCTGCATCGTTGGGGTTGTCTATCAGTCCCAGAATATGTGCCTCAGCCCCAAATATCTTAGCCATCGAGGCTGCTGGGGCTATCTTTTGGCGTGAGTTGTCGTTGCAACGCAATGGCACCACCACACGTTCCAACTTCTTGTGAAAATCAAATCCCTCACGTACCGTTAAGGTTGGACATGGCGATTCCTGAACAATGCGTACTGCGGTGCTTCCCATCCAATATTTCTCAAAGCCAGAGGCTCCGTTGGTTCCAATCACAATCAAAGGAGCGTTTTCGTGTCGTGCTTTGTTGGCTAAAGTCTGCGCTACTTTGCCGTGGGCTACATCCCAGCGGATGCGACCGACATTCAGCAGGGGTTGATACTGGTCGCATATCTCTTGTAGTTTGACACGCGCTTTGTCCATCAGCGTCTCGTCGGGTCTGCTGTCAAGAATGCCACGAGGCTGCTGTACCCACATGATGCTGATGTTTGTTTTGAGTTGATTTGCGATAACTGTCGCCATCTCAAGAGCCACCATCGACCCTTTTGAAAAATCGGTACCTACAACAATCGATTTCATGTCGCTTATTTTCGTTTTGAGTGTTATTTACATGCTTTATAAACGGCTATTTGCGTTGCTTTATTGCATTTATTATAGAAAAAATCGTACCTTTGCACGCTCATTGGTGTGGTAGAATTTTCGTTTGTTTTTCGTTGTTCTACGTTCCAATGGTTTGCTTTTTGATAGTCATTACGATAGCTGATAATATGAACTCCAATTTAGACTCCACGGGTCAGTCGCAGTCGGCAAAAGAGCGGGAGGTAGAGCGGGCGTTGCGCCCCAAAGGGTTTGATAGTTTTGCTGGGCAGCGGCAGGTGCTTGACAATCTGCGTATCTTTGTCAGTGCTGCCAAAGACCGTGGCGAACCGTTAGATCACGTCTTGCTTCACGGTCCTCCAGGATTGGGCAAAACCACGCTCTCTCATATCATCGCCAACGAGCTTGGTGTTAATATGAAACTGACATCTGGTCCAGTGCTTGACAAACCCGGCGATTTGGCAGGGCTTCTTACGTCGTTGGGGACCAACGATGTGCTGTTTATTGACGAGATTCATCGTCTGTCTCCCGTGGTGGAGGAGTATCTTTATTCCGCTATGGAGGATTACAAGATTGATATCATGATTGAGTCGGGTCCTGCAGCACGCAGTGTGCAGCTTTCGCTCAAGCCGTTCACGCTTATCGGGGCAACTACGCGCAGCGGTATGCTCACAGCACCATTGCGGGCTCGTTTTGGTATCACATCACGACTGCAATATTATGATGCAGAAACACTTGCAAGTATAGTGACGCGTTCAGCAGGACTTTTGCATGTCAAGATTACCTCCGAGTCGGCTCTTGAGATAGCACGTCGTAGCCGGGGTACTCCTCGTATTGCTAATCTGCTACTGCGTAGAGTCCGCGATTTTGCTCAGGTCAAAGGCGATGGCACCATCACATTGGATATTGCCCGCTATGCGCTTCAGGCACTTAATGTTGATCGTAATGGGCTGGACGAGATGGACATTCGTATCCTTTCTACCATCATTGATAAATTCAAGGGCGGTCCAGTAGGGTTGACTACCATAGCCACCGCCGTGGGGGAGGATAGCGGAACCGTTGAAGAGGTGTATGAACCCTTCTTGATTCAAGAGGGTTATACGATGCGGACACCCCGTGGTCGAGAGGTGACGGCATTGGCATACCAGCATCTGGGCAAAGTTCAGATTCCGTCGCAGGGCACTTTAGATTTTGAATATTAGTCTATTTTTTTAGAATATCAATTTAATATGCGCACACTTATTCATCATATCAAGGAACTTGTTCAGGTTGAGCAAACTCCCCAACTCAAGGTTTGTGGTTCCGACATGGCAAAGATGCAGACCATCAAAGATGCTTACCTGATTGTTGAGGACGACCATATTGCTGATTTTGGATTTATGACAGATCTGGCTGAGCAGACGTTCGATTTGGAAATCAATGCAGAGGGTCGGATGTTGTTTCCGTCGTTTTGCGATAGCCATACGCATCTGGTGTATGCTGGAAGTCGCGAGATTGAGTATATCGACAAAATCCGCGGTCTCTCTTACGATGAGATAGCCAAGCGTGGTGGTGGTATTCTTAACAGTGCCAAGCGTGTGCAGGAGGCTTCAGAACAGCAGTTGTACGACGATGCTATGCAGCGGTTGGAGCAGATGATTGGTTTTGGTACAGGTGCTGTCGAGATTAAGAGCGGTTATGGCATGACCACAGAGGCAGAGTTAAAGATGCTCCGTGTAATTCGACGACTTCGTGAAAATTCACCGCTTACCATTCGCGCTACCTTGTTGGGAGCTCACGGTATTCCGATGGAGTATCGCGGTTGTCAAGAGCGTTTTGTTGACAAGGTTGTCAATGAGATGATTCCACAAGCTGCTGCCGAAGGGTTAGCGGATTTTGTCGATGTCTTTTGTGATCAAGGTTTTTTTACCGTGGCGGATACTGAGCGAATGCTTGAGGCTGCCTCCAGATATGGGATGAGGCCTAAAATTCATGCCAACGAGATGGCCTGTTCGGGTGGTATTCAGGTGGCAGTAAAGTATGACGCACTCTCATGTGATCACTTGGAATATACGGGCGATGCCGAAATCCAGTGCCTGCTGGGTAGTGCTACGATGCCTACGGTGTTGCCAGGTGCGGCATTCTTTCTCAACATGCAGCATGCTCCAGTCCGCAAGATGATGGAAGCAGGGCTTCCAGTCGCGATGGCGAGCGACTGCAACCCAGGTTCATCGCCATCGTGC
>JAGHVA010000247.1 GCA_018064565.1 Candidatus Colimorpha onthohippi | reverse complement strand
TAGATAAATTATGAAAAAACTAATGCTTAGCATGGCCTTGGTGGCCGTTACGATGGGGGCTATGGCGCAGACCGTCAATGTGCAGAGTGCCATCCAAGACTTGAAAAAAGGATATCTCAACAAGGCAAAACCCGAGATTGACCAAGCTTGCGAACATGAAAGCACCAAGGATGATGCAAAAACATGGTGCTATGCTGGTATGATATACAGCCGTATAGGTGGCGAGGTGTCAAATCCTAAATCCAAATACCGTAATCTTGATCCCGATTGGTGCGAGAAAGCGTACAATGCAGCCATGCGTTGTAAAGAGTTGGACAAAAACAACGAGTATGCCGACCTCAACAACAGTGTGTTCCGCTTTATCGGCAACGAGTATTACACGCGTGCCGTCTCGGCTTTCAACGACGAGAAGGATTATACCAAAGCGTTAGATTATGCCGACAAGAGTATCAAGATATTCAACAACTCTGGTGATCAGAAATTCGCCAACGACTCGTACTATTTGGCAGGTTTGTGTGGCAAAGCATTGAAAGACAACGAGAAGATTTTGACCTATTTCAAGCCGCTTGTTCGTCGCAAATCAGACAAGAACGAGGTCTATCGTTCGCTGTTTGACCTTTACAAAGGTCAGGGCGACACAGTCGAGGCATCTAAGGTGGCAGCTCGTTATGTTGAGAACTGTCCAAACGATTACAACTCATATCTCATGGCTGCCGAGAGCCATCTGCTCCGTGGCGATGTAGAGGGTGGTCGTGCTATGATAGACAAGGCGTTAGAGAAAGCACAGAGCAAGCCTGAGCTGTATGCTCAGCTGTTGGGAGCATCAGCACAGATACTCGAAAATATTCAAGACTACGAGGGAGCAGAAGCCAAATATTTGGAGTCGTTGAAACTCAACCCAGTGCAGTTTGCTTCAAACTTTGGGATGGGCAAGATGTTCTTCAACCGTGGCGTTGACAAACTTACGGCAGCCAACGAGGTGCCACTGGACGACGAGACTGGTTTGAGCGATAAGTTGAAAGAGGAGGCAAACGGATTTTACCGTCAGTCTATCCAATATTTCAAGGCAGCCATCTCTTACATAGATGGTCTTACCGATGCCGAGGCTCAGCGTATGCAGCGCAAAAACCTCTACGACTGCTTGAATGCACTCAAAACGGTGTATGCCCGTTTGGAGATGTACGACGAACTGAAACCTATCAACGCCCGTCTCACCGAACTCCAGGCTCAGTAGCAGGTGTTATCCTAAGTATTACCGAGAGGGTTGCATGTATGCCACATGCAACCCTCTCGTTTTTTGGATAGACATATCAATATTTTTTTGTATCTTTGCATACGGTATATTAATGAAATTAGTAAATGTGTAAACATATAAAATACACAATAATAGTGCTCTTGGCTGTGTTTCCATTTGTGTCTTGTGTCAAAGAACAGTTGGATACCCCTGCCTTGTATCGTCCAAATTCTGTATCCGACACCACGGCTACAACCTATAGCATCGAGTTGATACGGGTATTAAGTCATGAGCAGTTGGTAAAAGAGTCGTCAGCAACCGTATCGGGTTTGGTGGGCGAGTATGCCTCATCGTTAGATCCATATCAGTTGGAGATTGACGATTTGGTTTACAAGTTGTTCAATACTCGTAAATATGCTTTATGTAAAGACTCAGTAGGAGCCGACCTTCACTATAAGTTATACAGCATCAAGTATCCAGGTCTTACACCCGATGGCAGACCTACCATGTTGTCAGGTCGGGTGGTAGTGCCTTATTCAAAGGGGCGCCGGCCTGAACGGATAGTGTTGTTCAATCTTCCACCATTCGATGTCAAAATCTCCACGCCATCTCAGTTTACACCGCCAGAATCCATCTTAGCGGCTGACAACGCTGTATGTGTATTGCCCGATTATTATGGGTTTGGGGCAACAGCGGGGGAGCCTATGCCATATATTGGTAATACCTACAATGCGAAGTGTGGTGTGGATATGTTGTTGAGCGCGTTCGATTTACTGAAGGATATTGGTGTAGAGCTGGCGCCCACCTATTACACATGGATGGTGGGTTATAGTCTATCAGGAGCTATTACGCTGGCAGAGCAGCGACATATAGAAACGCAGCTCACAGATGCACAGCAGCGCATGATTCGTCTCAAGTGGAGTTTGTGTGGAGCTGGTCCATACAATCCTGAACTATTTCTTACGCATGTTTTGAATGCCGATACCCTTACAGACATGTCGTATGTCCTTTTAGCGTTGCAGGGCTTTTTTAACGCACACGGGCACGAGATGGTGCCATATACCATAGCCGATGTGCTATCACCTGAAGCAATAAGTAATGGTTATCTCGACATCCTTTCATCCACGCTTGTGAGCAATGCTCAGGTTCAGGATATGTTGCAAAACAATGTGGGTGGCAATCCGCGTTGTATCTTTTCGCCACAGCTATATGACACAACCTCGGCATTGAGTCGTCGTATCCGACAGCTGTTGGCATTGGATTGCTGTAACCGCAATTGGCAACCCAAGAGCAAGGTGGCATTGTTTCACGATGTAAAGGACGAGGTAGTCCCTTATTGCCTCACCGAAGAAACCCATCGCCTATTTTCGGAGTCTCACAACGTTTCAGATATACATCATATCAAAGTTATTCACAATCATTTAGCGGGAGGATTTTATTTTTATCTACAATCGTGCCTAATTCCTGAACCACAATTATATAAGTCGTATTTTTAGACATTTGCGCCCAGCCAGAGCCTGCTATTGTGGTACATGCGAATATTGAGCATAAAGAATACTTCTTCCCACTTGAGATGAGAATTATTCCGCTAATAGATTAAATTAATGCGTTGTTGAAAACAAAATTTATTACATCACTAATATTTGAATATACCTTCGTTTCTTCGCAACAGTCGTTTTCTCGCTCTCTGTCCGCCAGTAGGCGGGTCGGCATACAAACAAGTTTGTCTGCTCTCGGCTTATCGAAAACGTTCTGAATATTTGCGATATTTAAGTCTTATTTAATAATTATGGACAATAAGGAAGAAAGATACGCTATGGGAGGTCGGTACATCAATCCGCTTACCGATTATGGCTTCAAGAAAATCTTTGGCGAGAAAGATGTCATGACCGCCTTTCTCACCGACTTACTGGAGCCAAAATCGCCAATAGAGGACATAACATTCATCAACAAGGACTTGTCTGAAGACTCGGAAAAGACGCGTGGGGTCATCTACGATTTGAGGTGCAAAACCTCCAACGGCGAAGAGTTCATCGTGGAGATGCAAAACAAAGGACAGCTGAATTTCAGCGACCGCATCTTGTTCTACCTCTCCCGTTCGTTCTCGTCGCAAGAACGCAAAGGTAACTCCAGTTGGGATTATGAACTCTTCCCCGTCTATGGCGTTTTCTTCATGAATTTCCATATGAAAGGGTTAAAACCACAATCCATACGCACAATCCAGTTGAAAGTAGATGAAACAGGAGAGGTATTCTCGGAAAAGTTAAAAGCATATACGCTTGAATTGACCGACTACAAAGACAAACCGAAGGATTATCCCAAATCGCAGGTAGAATATTGGTTGTACAACCTCATAAATATGGAAACCATGACAACGGCATTACCATTCCAAGCAGAGCAGCCTATTTTTGGCAAGATTGGGGGAATCTCCGAACTCATCCACATGAGCGACGAAGAACGTTTGAAATACAATATCAGCTTAGACACCTATCGCACCAACCTCTCCGTCATGAAGAACGAGAGAGCAGAAGGACGGGCAGAAGGACGGGCAGAAGGACGAGCAGAAGGACGAGCAGAAGGACGAGAGGAGGAGAAAATAGATATAGCAAAAAAGTTGAAGAGCATGGGGGTATCCATTGAAATAATTCAAAAAGGTACAGGGCTATCCATAGAGGAAATCAATGAGATATAGGGTAAGTTAAAAAATAACTTCTAAAGTTTATTATTGCTGTTTGGTAAAAGTTTTGAAAACTCGTTATTGGTAGATTAGAGTGCGTCTTAAAGTATAGGGATTTGGTTTGTGGAATATGGTTAGAAATACTTATAGTTAAAAA
>JAGHVA010000059.1 GCA_018064565.1 Candidatus Colimorpha onthohippi | reverse complement strand
CTGAATGCCACGAAGCAGTTTTACGAGTTTTTCGTTTCGCTTCACCACGGTGGCCCCCAGCTTGTTGGAGTTCACATCGAGGTCGGCAAAGAGGCCTTTGAAGTCGTCTTCGCTCTCGGTGCCTTTGGCTGAGGCCTCGATGTCGGTGAAGATATGCTCGAGGGTTTCGTTGAGGTTGTCGTCCTTGTCGCACACCTTGCATACATTGCAGAACAACTGACTGGGCAGGATAAAGAAACCCTTCACCCCCACCATCTCCTCGCGAGCGTCCTCTGCCACGCTGTCGGCAAGGGCAGCGTAGTCGAAGTCGGCGTTGCCGCTCTCCCACTCGCCGCGGTTGATATAGCCCGTGATGTTCTCGCTGATATAGCGATAGAATAGTATGCCAAGGATATAGGACTTGAAATCCCAACCATCCACGCTGCCACGCATCTCGTCGGCAATAGCCCAGATGGTGCGATGGAGTTCTTGACGTTCTTGTTCTTTCTTTATATCTACCATAGGTCTTAGATTTTATTTGTTTTTGATATTGACATTATTTTGACAAAATCCATCGGAGCAAGGGACACCGATGGATTTTGATTTTTGATTATTGAAAAAGCATACCATAATATGATGGTATATGCTAAATCTTGCTCCATCGCATCACCACCGATATGCCTCTTGGGTTGGCAATCTGAAAGTCGGTGCTATTTTCGGTATGACATCGCACCACCGATACCGTTTCGGCCATGCGCGTTTCGGCAAGGAAGTTGACATCTATGCTGGTGTGGTTGAATGGCGAGTGGGTAGCTATCGGATTGTCTTGCCGAGGCCAATAGTCCGACGCCCAGCGCAGGTATTCGGCATTGTTGACATGTTGCGTATGGTCGAGCATCGACTCGCGCACCTGCATTTGTAACACCTGCTGAGCGTTGTCCATACTGCCGAGACGCAACTTTTCGAGCTTGCTTACCTGAGTGGCGGTGCGGTCGTGATGGTCGTAATGGCTCATGATGTCATTTAAGCGGCACACCTTACGCGTCTCAAAATCAATTACTACCCAGTTGGCGGTAGCGGTGCAAAGGCAGCGTCCATCAGCATCGGTCAACTCAAAATCACGTAGCGCATATACCGACTCGCACCCTCTGGACCATGTGTGTAGCGTGACGTTGCTGAACGTGGCTGGCATCTCGTGCAGCTCGTAGCGCATGCGCGTCAACACCCACGCTTTGTTGTCTGCAATCAGGTCGTGGTATCCTATATGAGTCTCGTTGGTATGATATTCTGCCACCTCTTGAAATAGGCGCGCCACACCCCATACCGAAAGGTGGTCGGTATAGTCGCACAAATACGACCCCACTATTGTTGAATACTCATATATCATAGCTTACATACGTTCGGGGACCTCGATACCTAAGATATGCATTGTGTTTTTGAGTGCTATCGACACCATGTTGCACAGCTGCACACGAAATGTCTTTATGGCTGAGTTTTCCTCTCTCAAGATAGGAGTGTCCTGATAAAAACTGTTGAAATTTTTGGCAAGTTCGTAGGCATAGTTTGCCACCATAGCTGGACTGTAGGCAGCCCCTGCTTGTGCTATCACAGCGGGCATGTCGTGCAGCGATTTGATCACCTCGCGCTCCTTGGCAGTGAGTGCCACACTGGGCGATGCCTGCTGTAGGCTGATGCCCTGATCTTCGATACCTTTGCGCACGATGCTGCGAATGCGGGCATGTGTGTATTGGATAAACGGACCCGTGTTGCCGTTAAAGTCGATACTCTCAGCGGGGTTGAAGAGCATGTTTTTGGAGGGGTCAACTTTAAGTATAAAATACTTTAAGGCACCGAGTGCAAGTATGTGATACAGATGTTTTTGCTGTTCGGGCGAAAGGTCGTCGTTTTTGCCATGTTCACGGCTCATAGCCTCGGCGGTTTGCTCCATCTCGGCTATAAGGTCGTCGGCATCGACCACGGTGCCTTCGCGGCTTTTCATCTTGCCGTTAGGTAGCTCCACCATACCATAACTCAGGTGATACACCTTGTTGGCCCAGTCAAACCCCAGCTTGCCAAGCACCAGCTTCAACACCTGGAAATGGTAGTCCTGCTCGTTGCCCACCACATAAATCAAGCGGTCGGCATCAAACTCTTTGTGCCGCAACAGAGCGGTACCAAGGTCTTGGGTCATATACACGCTGGTGCCGTCCTTACGCAGCAGCAGCTTCTGATCGAGCCCATCGGCAGTGAGGTCGCACCATACCGAACCGTCCTCTTTGCGAAACAGCACCCCCCTATCCAGACCTTTTTGAACCAATTCCTTGCCCAGCAGGTAGGTATTTCTCTCGTAGTAAATCTTGTCGAATCCGACACCCAAGCTGGAGTAAGTCTGGTCAAACCCAGCATATACCCATTTGTTCATCATTGCCCATAAGTCTCTGACCTCCTTGTCGCCCTCTTCCCAGCGTTTGAGCATCTGTTGAGCCTCCAGCATCAGCGGAGCCTCCTTCTTGGCGGTCTCTTCATCCATACCTTCGCTCACCAGCTGCTTCACCTCGTCTTTATAGTGCTTGTCGAACTCCACATAGTACTTGCCCACCAAGTGGTCGCCTTTCATGCCGCTCGACTCGGGAGTTTCACCGCCACCGTAGCGTTGCCATGCCAGCATGCTCTTACAGATATGGATGCCGCGGTCGTTGACCAAGTTCACCTTTTTGACCTTATTGCCGTTGGCAGCCAGCAGCTCGCTCACAGCCCAGCCCAACAAGTTGTTGCGGATATGACCTAAATGCAAGGGCTTGTTGGTGTTAGGGCTTGAATATTCAACCACTATTGGAGCCGCATCATCAGCCGCACTGCGAATACCGTAGGTAGCGTTGGTGGCGTTGTCAGCCACAAAAGAGGTCCAATAACTGTCGCAGACAGCGATATTCAAAAACCCCTTTACCACATTGTAAGAAGTTACCAAACTCAGGTGCTGCTGCACAGCAGCACCAATCTCGCCTGCCAGAGCTTCAGGGCTCTTGCGAGCTTGCTTTACATAAGGGAATACCACCAATGTGTAATCGCCTTCAAACTCTTTTTTGGTGGATTGCAAGACAACACTTGCCGCATCGACCGAGATACCATATAACTCGTTCAGCACTTGGCTGATAGTTTGTTGTAATTGTTGCTCTATCATAGTAATAGTATAAGATATTTTTCAAAATGTGGCATTTAAGAGCTATATCCCAAAGCTCCAAAAACATGCAAAGTTACAATTTATTTTTCGATTTTGAAACAGTTGAAAACTATTTTTCAGAAATATTCAAATCGACTTGGCAAAAACCAAATAATCTTATTATCTTTGCAGATTGTTATATTGCATGTGTCGTGGTGGGTGTGTTGCTGTGTCTTACAGCATTATGTGTGTGCGAACGGCTGTGTGGGTGGCAGGTTGCTATTCATTATTACTTGAATATTCAAAAAATCATAATAACAGATGGAAGTAATAGGAAAATTATTAAAGATTTTGCCCGAACAGCGTGGTGAGAGCCAGCGCGGTCCGTGGGTACGTGGTGGTTTTGTAGTAGAGGTTGGCGAAGACTATCCCCGTCAGATAGCCTTTACCACCTTTGGCGAAGACCGTTTGGCAATGTTGCAACAACTTGTTATCGGCGGCATGGTGCAAGTCAATTTCAATATCGAGAGCCGTGAATATCAGGATCGCTGGTACACCGATGTGCGTTGCATCCGCGTGCAGAACTATGTAGCAGGCAGTCAGCCTCAGCCTATGGCTGGCGCACCTGCGGCAGGCACTTGGCAGCCGCAGGCACAACCCGTGGCAGCACCGCAAGCACCGTTTGCCGCAGTGCCTCCCGTTGCCACACCGGGTGCTGCTCCTGCATCGACACAGCCTACGGCAAGCATGCCCGCCTCGGACGATGACTTGCCATTCTAACCCGATAGTTCAATCTAATATGTTGGATAAGGTTACATTACGCAAACAGATAAGGGCGGCCAAAGCGGCCGTCCCTTTTTGTACAAAAAAGGCTTTATCTGCCACAATCATGGATCAGGTGGCTGCCCTGCCCCAATTTGTTGCAGCACAAACCGTGTTGATGTATTGGAGTATGGACGACGAGGTGCAGACACACGACTTTGTAGATTGTTGGTACCGCGACAAGACCATACTGCTGCCTTGTGTGGATGGCGACAACCTGCTGCTGCGGCAATACACCGGTCGCGACTGCCTGCGTGAAGGCGATCAATTTGGGATTGGAGAGCCCACAGGAGCCATATTCGACAACCTGCAAGCCATCGACATAATTATTGTGCCTGGTGTGGCATTCGATACCAGCGGCAACCGTATGGGCAGAGGTAGAGGATTTTACGACAGACTGCTATCCACTACACCCAATGCTTATAAAGTGGGCGTGGCATTTGGATTTCAGATGGTGCCACAAGTGCCCACCGAACCCCACGACCTACCAATGGATAAAGTGATATTCAGCCATTGCATATAAATTTCAAAATCAGCGTTAACGATGCCAATGTTTTATACCCCAAAGCCCAGACAGTTTCATTATGAACCCCGTTTTTACGACCCCGAGAAAGAGCGGTGGGAGGAATTGAAACGGAAATATGCCGCCACACATCCATCGCTGACAGAGGCGCCTACGCAGGACACTGATACTGACGATGACGAATTGCGGTATTTTCAGGACAAGGTGCGCCAGATAGACCGTTCCAGACGTCAACATCGGTTGGGGCTGATGGACCTTTTTCGCAAGCGTAAAATGCCCAAATTCAACTACCAACCACGTTTTCAGCAAGGCAGCACCCCATCGCCAGCAGGCGGAGAGGCAACAGCCCCACAAGCCACAGCCGATGCCGACCTGATGAACAAATATGCCAACAACGACAGCCGACCCTACAAAATCCACATCCGCCGCCGCTACGACATCAGCGACACCGACTACATGAAGCCTATGTCGGCTGGCAAAATCATGCTTTACGGACTGCTTACATTCCTGTTGCTATATTGGATACTGTTTTGAAAGCAACGAATAGCAACGCCAGCAAAGAAACAAAAACCACCAACTATGAGAAGAATTATGACGATAAAAAGACTTTACCCTATACTGATAGCGATAACTGCCATTTGGGCAGGTTGTGCCAAAGATGAGGAATCCACTGTAACAGATGCCCAGACAACAATCAACCCGCCATCAGAAGGCTTTTTGCCAGCCTATTTCTCGGTAAGCGAGGGCAAACAGGTGCGCTTTGCCAAAGGCAACCTCCAATACTCCACTACTGGAAGCCATGCCACCGCCGATGGAACCCAGCCAGGCACATGGCGTTTTGCCGATAAGCAAACCGACTTTATAGGCGACGACAACCTAAATGCCTCCGAGACCTATACCGGCTGGATAGACTGCTTTGGGTGGGGCACCAGCGGCTATCACGACGAGGCAGACTCCTACTGCCTGCATTATATGCCATACAGCACTACCGAGGAGTGTGCCCAGCCTGGCTCCGACGCCTATAAGATTAACCTATGCGGATATGGACCATCTATCAATCAGGCTGATACCGCCCTCACGGCAGGCAACCGCTATTATGACTGGGGCGTATATAACGCCATCTCTAACGGTGGCAACCAACCTGGCCAGTGGCGCACACTTACCGTGCAAGAGTGGAACTATCTGCTGACAGCTCGCAAAGATGCCGCCAACCTGAACGCATTGGCTACCGTAAACGGACAGAAAGGGGCTATCATACTGCCAGACGGCTTTGAACTGCCCGATGGACTATCGTTTACAGCAGGTCCCACAGGGAGCTATACCGCTAATGTTTACACCACACAACAATGGGAGCAACTGGAACAGGCAGGTGCTGTATTTCTGCCTGCATGTGGGTTGCGCTCTAAAGATGGGATGTCGAGCGTAGGCATGTGCCACTATTGGACAGCCTCGGCAAGCGATTATACTGCCGCCTACGCCTTGCGCAGCTATAACTATTCGTTCGAGACCCGAAGCACCAATCTGCGTTACAACGGCTACTGCGTGCGGTTGGTAACAGAACTAAAACCTGTATCTCAAAATGACGGTAAACCGCTGATTAGATAATCCATCGCCCCGTTGGCTAAACATATCGTGCCATGCGACCGACATGGTCAGGCGTTTGCCAAACGTTTTATCTACCGTTACACAGCCATACACAGGGACTCCTGTGCTTGCTCTCTGTGGTGCATAAGCAGAGTAATATACCCCTTGCAGCCCCACTTGCCACTGCTTGGGCAGATATAGTGTAGTTGCAAATCGGAGCGTAGCATAACTGCCATTTGTTGCCGTGTAGAGGTTAGCACCACCGTTCAGCACTGCCATCGGCAAACGCCAGCAGCCGCTCACGCCTATCTTGCCAAAATTGTTGCCCGCTTCCACTGCATAATAGCTACCTTCGGCCTTCAACGTCAGGCTGTTTTTGCTATAGGCATAGGCTACCTTTAGCTCGTTAAGATTCTGCTCGTCCAGCTGTCCCTTTGTTATTGCCCACTCATCGTCCGACAGTATGTGCCGACCGTCGAACAGCATCACATAGGCTGGATTGTAGTATTTTTTGTAGTAAGCCACTTGCACCTGCTGGGACGCCGATGGCAGAAAGATAGCACTTATATTGGCATTGTCTCTTGTGTCGTAGTAAGGCGACTTGGGGTGGCTGCTCGTAGCGATACCATAATCATAAAACATCACACGATTGCCAGCCGAGAGCCTCCAACGAGTCAATGCGTAGGTAAGTTGCGTGTAGATATCGTTGTTGAACACATGGTATTGCATGTCAGAACCCAAAGTGTTGGTAGTCAAGAAGTCGCCTTCGGTACCCAGCATAAACGACAGGTTCTTATCTACAAGCGGTGTATTCAACTCCACAATATACATAGGCATAGAGCTTTGGGAGGTCTCATTTTGGGCATATTGGTAGCCACCCACCAAAAGCAATTCGGTGCCTATATCGTTGAATGTGTGGAAATATCTGAAACGCCCCATGTATTTCTCTGTAATATCAGAGTTGTCAGACGGAATGAGCGCACTCGGCGAATTGGCATACTGCTGGGTAAAATGAGTTATCAGCCGGTCTCGGTCGCCAAACCGATTGGTCATGTGTAACATTACATGATCTCTGCGCACATCCTCATACCGATACGAGGCGTTTGCATATAGGTCGGTATTGCCATTGCCATATTGCATATTGACATCGCCAACCCCATAGATACCCCTATCAGACGTGAACGCTTCGATATCGCCCTCTGCATATCCTTCGACACCCTTAACATATGGTACCATATTGATATCCAACACCCTCCCTTCACCAATCGTACCTTTGGCCACTCCCGTATTGTCGCACACCTGAATCATCAAGATGTCTTTAGCCAACATGCCGCTAATCAACATTCTTGTATCCGCATTCATAGGGCAGTTGTCGATTCGCAGATTATACCCAGTTATCAAGTCCTCATATCCCGCAATCATCAAGTCGGGATACATCTGCAATATATCCAGCAACGACTCGTTGCCATGCAAATTCATCCGCTGCGGGTATATTATCGTTCGGTCGGCTTTAATCTCGATTATAGGGAGAGAGGTTGTGTCTTGGCAAAACGCCGCCGACAACACAATTATGTTGAATGCGAGCAGCAGAATATGGCGGACGAGGGAGATACGCGTGTTTTTGTTTTTATAGAAACGGCTATTTTATTGCATTGTTGTTTGGGCACACTGTAAGTGCGTCAGAGGTCGTCGATCTCCTCACCCGAGCGTTCCAGGATGCTGGCAGCGAGACCATCGGCAGTTTGGATAATGGTTACCAAAGGGTATAGTTTGCGCGAGGCATCGTAGTTGCGGGTGTCTTCATAACTGGTCATATTGATGCCCCATGCCCCCATGTGCCAACGGATGGCGAGCATCTCGTCGTCGGACATATCCAAACCGCTGCAAAGCAACAATACCACCGATTTCTCACCATGTCCCATGGGAAAACTCTTGTACGACACCTTGTAACCTTCGGAGTCTTCCCACTGGCCTAACATATTTTTACGCTTGCGAACCGACCTATAGTAGATGTCCGACTTGCACACATCATGTAGCAGAGCAGCTATGGCGATACTGTCGGGCTTGACCTCGTTGACCAGACTGGGTTCATATTGCTGCAGACCATTATATACAGCCATTGCTGCACGATAGGTATTGAGCGAGTGCTGCACCAAGCCCCCTTCGGTATTGAGATGATGAACTGTTGATGCTGGTGCCTCAAAAAATCCCATCTTATCCAAATCCTCAATCACGTTGTCTATGCCGGGGCGATTGGTAGCCTGAAGCAGTCCAATAAACTCTTCCTTATTTTTTTTGATGTCGATAACCATAAATATTGATTTATTAAAAGCGGCAGACCACCGACGGTCTGCCACCCAATTCTTGATCTATGTGAACAACACGATTAGTACGACCTTGCAAAAATAACGCGGCGGTGAGACGGCTTGCCACTGTAGATACAAGTACCTTCCTCAGGCTCGGCATCGTTGGGAATGCAGCGGATGGTGGCTTTTGTTTCTTCTTTGATACGCTCCTCGGTTTCGGTGGTGCCATCCCAATGGCAGAGCAAGAAACCGCTCTTTTCAATCTCGACCTTGAAGTCGTCCCAAGTATCTACCTTGCGGGTTTGGGCTGCGTGGAAATCGGACGCCCTCTTGAAGAGGTTATGTTGGATATCAACCATAAGCTGCTCGATATGGTCGGCGATGCCTTCGATAGGCATGGTGGTTTTCTCAAGAGTGTCGCGGCGACATACCTCACAAGTACCGTTTTCCAAATCGCGGGGACCTATAGCCAAACGCACTGGTACACCTTTGAACTCATACTCGTTGAACTTCCAACCAGGCTTGTATTCGGTGCGGTTGTCGCATTTGACCGTGATGCCCTTGGCTTGCAGCGACTTGATGATAGGCTCCACCTTGGCACTAATCTCGCTCATCTGGTCGTCGCTCTTGCAGATAGGCACAATAGCCACTTGGATAGGTGCCAACTTGGGAGGCAGTACCAAGCCCTTGTCGTCGCTGTGAGTCATAATCAACGCTCCCCTCAATCGGGTTGATACAGCCCATGACGCAGCCCACACATTCTCCCGCTTGTTTTCCTTATTGAGAAACTGAACTTCAAAAGCCTTGGCGAAATTCTGTCCTAAGAAATGTGACGTTCCAGCCTGCAAGGCCTTGCCATCTTGCATCATAGCCTCAATACAATAGGTATCCAAAGCACCAGCGAAACGCTCGTTGGGCGATTTGACACCTTTTATGACAGGCACCGACATCCAGTTTTCGGCAAAATCGGCATAGACATCCAGCATCTTGCGAGCCTCGGCATCCGCCTCCTCGGCAGTGGCGTGAGCCGTATGACCCTCCTGCCAGAGAAACTCCGCAGTACGCAAAAACATACGAGTACGCATCTCCCAACGAACCACATTAGCCCATTGATTGCAAAGAATAGGCAAATCACGATAGCTCTTAATCCAATTCTTGTAAGTGCTCCAGATAATCGTCTCGCTCGTTGGGCGGACAATAAGCTCCTCCTCTAACCGTGCGGCAGGATCAACCACTACCCCATTGCCGTTAGGGTCGTTCATCAAACGGTGATGAGTAACCACAGCGCACTCTTTGGCAAAGCCCTCCACATGTTCAGCCTCGCGACTTAAAAACGACTTGGGAATAAACAAAGGGAAATAGGCATTGACATGCCCCGTAGCCTTAAACATGTCATCGAGGGCACGCTGCATCTTTTCCCATATAGCATAGCCATAGGGCTTGATAACCATACAACCACGCACAGCAGAATTCTCTGCCAAATCAGCGCGAACCACCAACTCATTATACCATTC
>JAGHVA010000095.1 GCA_018064565.1 Candidatus Colimorpha onthohippi | reverse complement strand
CCCTATAATCAAACAAGACAAAAAGCAAGCCATAGCGCATGAGTTGTTCGATGCACAGGTGTCGCAGCCTACTCTCAAATTCATAGATTTTGTCGTACAACGCAACCGAGCGGTCCACATGCGAGGCATCTGCGATGCCTATTTGACGTTGTACCGCGAGGCCAGCAACATCACTTTGTCGAACTTCACCACCGCACTGCCAGTAGATGATGCCACCTTGCAGGCAGCGCAAACTATTGTCCAAGAACGCACAGGCCGACAAGTGGAGCAGCAAACACATATAGACCCGAAAATTATTGGCGGTTTCGCTATCGAGTTTAACAACAAGATGTACGATGCCCGTATCAGCACACAACTTGCAAAACTGCGCAAAGCCTTTGCTGACAACGCATACGAGAGTAAATTGTAACAACGAATCTATTAACACACACATATATGTCTAACATCAAACCTGCCGAGGTATCGGCAATCTTAAAAAGACAACTGGCAGAGGTAGATCTCAGTGTACAACTGGAGGAAGTGGGGACCGTGCTTACCGTAGGCGATGGCATTGCACGTGCTTACGGTCTGAACAATGCTCAATCGGGCGAGTTGGTGGAGTTTGCCACAGGTGCCCATGGTGTGGTCCAGAACCTTGAAGAGGACAACGTAGGTATCGTGATGCTTGCCGATAGCGGCACCATCAACGAAGGCGACACGGTAAAACGCACCGGACGCATCGCATCGCTCAAGGTAGGCGAACAGATGCTTGGACGCGTTATCAACACCATAGGTATGCCTATTGATGGCAAAGGTCCTATCGAAGGGGAGCTGTGTGAGATGCCCCTTGAGCGCAAAGCGCCAGGTGTTATCTACCGTCAGCCCGTAGAGCAGCCTTTGCAGACTGGCATCAAAGCCATCGACTCGATGATACCCATCGGACGCGGGCAGCGTGAGTTGATTATCGGCGACCGGCAGACGGGCAAGACAGCCATCGCTATCGACACTATTATCAACCAAAAGAACTTTTATGATGCTGGCGACCCAGTATATTGTATCTATGTAGCATGCGGACAAAAGGCATCTACGGTAGCCAACCTCGTAAAAAACCTGGAAGAGAAAGGGGCACTACCCTACACCATCGTGGTGGCAGCTACCGCATCCGACCCAGCTGCTATGCAGTTTTACGCACCATTTGCTGGAGCCGCCATCGGTGAGTATTTCCGCGACACAGGACGCAACGCATTGGTGATTTACGACGACCTAAGCAAGCAAGCTGTAGCCTATCGTGAGGTGTCGCTGCTGCTGCGACGCCCGCCAGGACGTGAGGCATATCCAGGCGATGTGTTTTATCTGCACAGCCGTCTGCTTGAACGTGCAGCTCGCATCATCCAGAGCGATGAGATAGCAGCGCAGATGAACGACCTGCCTGCCTCGCTCAAAGGCAAGGTCAAGGGAGGCGGATCGCTTACCGCACTGCCTATCATCGAGACGCAGTCGGGCGACGTGTCTGCCTACATCCCTACCAACGTCATCTCTATCACCGATGGACAGATATTTCTGGAGACCAACCTCTTCAACTCGGGCATCCGCCCTGCCATCAACGTGGGTATTTCGGTGTCGCGCGTGGGAGGTAAGGCTCAGATTAAGTCGATGAAGAAGATAGCTGGTACGCTCAAACTCGACCAAGCTCAGTATCGCGAGTTGGAATCGTTCTCCAAATTTGGAAGCGACCTCGATGCCGCCACGCAGTCGGTACTTGACAAAGGTGCACGCAACGTGGAGATACTCAAACAGCCACAGTATTCGCCCATGGCTGTCGAAGACCAGATTGCTATCATCTATTGCGGTACCAAAGGCTTGCTTCAAAAGGTACCTACTCGACGTGTACACGATTTTGAGACCGAATACCTCTATTTCCTACGACAAAACCACGCTGGACTGCTGCAAAACCTGCGCGCTGGCAAACTGATAGACGAAGACTTAGAGACGATGAAGCAGGTTGCGCTGGATTTGGCAAACAAATATGTAGAGAAAAAGAATTAAGCAGCCAGTGCCACTGGCAATCGGATAAAACAAACTTACGATGGCAAACCTCAAAGAAGTCCGCACCCGTATCGCATCGGTGAGTTCCACCCAACAGGTAACCTCTGCCATGAAGATGGTATCGGCAGCCAAGTTTCGCCGTGCTCAAAATGCGATATTTGGCATGCGCCCCTATGCAACGCAACTATCCGACATCATCGCAGAAATACCTGTAGATGAGGAGATTCATACTCCCTATCATACCACACGCAAGGTGGAGCGGGTGTTGCTGGTCGTGGTAGCCTCCAACAAGGGGTTGTGCGGGGCTTTTAATGCCAACGTGCTCAAAGCCGCTACATCACGCATCGACCAGTATGCCGACAAGCAAGTTGACATAATCACGTTGGGCAAACGAGCCACCGAACAGTTTGCTAAACGAGGACTGTTGAGAGCTTCCTACGATGAGCTGTTGGACAATCCTACGTTTGATGCTGTGGCAGCGTTGGCGGACACCATCATGAGCGACTTCTGCAACAAGCGCTACGACCGCGTGGAAATTATCTACAATCTGTTCAAAAACTCACTCACACAAATACTCACCAACGAGCAGTTCCTGCCCGTAGCACCAGCTAACGCCAAGCCAGACAAGAACACCACTCACGCAGACTACCTCTTTGAGCCGAGCAAGGAAGACATTCTCCGCACCATGGTTCCCTTATCGTTGCGTTCGCAGTTTTATCGCATCATCCTCGACTCGGTGGCCTCTGAACACGGGGCGCGAATGACGGCTATGCAAAAAGCCACCGACAACGCCTCTGAACTGCTTAAAGAGTTGCGTATATCCTACAACAAAGCCCGTCAAGCCTCCATCACCAACGAGATTATCGAAATCGTCAGCGGGTCGGAAGCTCTTAACAATTAGACAATTGCTATTGCTTGGAATGTATTTTGGTCGTCAGTCGCAACTGCCTTCAGGCATTCGGTTGACGACTTTATTATAAAAATCTGTTTGATAAAAAAAAATCCATGCAACGTATCGTATATTTCTCGACTATCTGCGTTTTGTTGTGTCTTAACGCTCTTGTGATTGCCGACCCTCTACCATCCTACACAATCACAACCACATCCATCTCCCAGACAATGGGAAGTGCCATGGGCGGTGGCACCTACACATACGGTAGTTATGTATCTATCAGCGCTACTGCAGAACATGGATACAAATTCTATTGTTGGCAAGACCGCAACACCAACAACCCACGCACTGTGTTGGTGGAGTCAGACTCCTCCTTTATAGCCTACTTTGAGTACGACACTTTTCTAATCCAGACCAACACATCCAACGCCGACTATGGCAGTGCTACTGGGGCAGGCAAGTACCAGTATCTGGACTATGCCACACTACAAGCCACTCCTCACAGAGGTTATCATTTTATGCAATGGAGCGATGGCGACATACAAAACCCAAGACGTCTGCAGGTAACCGACAACATGACCTATACCGCCTGCTTTGCACGCAACAGCTACCTTGTTGACGCACAGAGCGCCAACATCACCTATGGCGTAGTTGCCGCTGGCGGAGGACTGTTCTTGTTTGGCGACACCGCCACCCTTATCGCACAGCCAGCCCAACACTACCACTTTATCCGCTGGAGCGATGGCTGCACCGATGCCATCCATAAGATTGCGGTAGATACCAATATCACCCTCATCGCCTACTTTGCGCCTAACGGCTACACCATAACGGCACAAAGTGCCAACGAGAGCTATGGCAGCGTGAGCGGTAGCGGTGTGTATGACCTCGGACAGCAGGCTCTGCTAACTGCCAATGCCAACACCGGCTATCATTTTGTGCAGTGGAGCGACAATGTAACCAGCTCCCCACGGTCGGTGCTGGTTACATCCGACAGCACAATTATCGCCTACTTCGCCATCAATCGCTACAATATCACAGCCCTGTCAAACAACGCTGCAAGAGGGTTTGTCTATGGCACTGGCTCCTACGAACATAACCGAACCGTCATACTTACAGCCTCACCATCCAGCGGCTACCACTTCTCGCACTGGAGCGACGGCAACACCACCAATCCACGCCAATTTCTGGCAAGTCAAAGCCTGACACTAACCGCCATCTTTGAGGTTGACCGCTATGCCGTGGTTGGGACACCCAGCATAGACAGCATGGGTACTATCACTGGCAGCGGCGAATACAGCCATGGCAGCACAGCTACGCTGACCGCACATGCCAACGAGGGACATATATTTGTAAAATGGAGCAACGGTGAGACCGCCAATCCCTACCGGTTTGTGGTAACCGAACCCGTAACCCTCCAAGCCATTTTTGACACCTTAACCCATGTAGC
>JAGHVA010000010.1 GCA_018064565.1 Candidatus Colimorpha onthohippi | reverse complement strand
ATATAAGGGTCGTCCTCTGTGCCGCTGCCAATGGGGGAATTGTCGTCCTCAGTAGGTTGAGGATTGGTGTTGTCGGGTGATTGCGAATGGTCTTGATATAGTTTATCCACAACCATATCGTCCTCTTTGTGGCAAGCAGCAAAGAAGGTGCAGGCGAGGGCAAGTATAAGCAGTTTTTTAATCATTCGGTATCAGTTGAGTTGTTGGTATCGGACTGTGCGCCAGCCAGCACTACGACAATCTCACCTTTGACGTCTTTGGAAGCATAGTAGTCCCGTACCTCTAACAGAGAGCCTCGCATGGTCTCAGCATGCAGTTTGCTGATTTCGCGAGAGACGGACACTTGCCGGTCAGGACCTACAGCCTCAATCAGTTGTTCTAACAACTTGACCAGCCGGTGTGGCGATTCATAGATTATCATAGTCCGCTGTTCGGCGGATAGGCTTTGGATCTTGGTTTGGCGACCTTTTTTGTGTGGCAAGAATCCTTCAAACACAAACCTATCGCAGGGTAACCCAGAGTCCACCAATGCAGGAACAAATGCGGTGGCACCAGGCAGACACTCTACGGGGATATCGTTTTTGATAGCTTCTCGTACCAACAAAAAACCGGGATCGCTTATTCCAGGTGTACCTGCATCGGTAATCAGGGCGATAGTCTGTCCTGATAGGATAATGTCGATATACCGTTGCAGCTGTTGGTGCTCGTTAAATATATGATACGACTGTAGCGGTGTAGCAATTCCATAATGTTGCAAGAGGACGCGCGACGTGCGCGTGTCCTCTGCAAGTATCAAATCGACTGTCTGTAGAATCTCAACAGCGCGATAGGTCATATCGCCCAGATTGCCTACAGGGGTAGGTACTAAATACAGTCGCATGTGTTATTCTTCGTCAAAATCATCTGGAATTTCCATATCGTGGAAGACATTTGTTACATCGTCATCGTCTTCGAGCATGGATATGACTTTGAGTACTTTGCGCATGGATTCCTCGTCGATGCTGCGGGTAGTGTTAGGAATGCGTTGCAGTTCGGCACTCTCGCACTCGATTTTTTGCTCTTCGAGCATTTTAACCATCGAACCAAAATCCTCGTAGGCAGTGTATAGCGTGATGTACTCATCGTCAACCTCCATATCTTCCAAACCTCCATCGATAAGCATCATCTCCATTTCTTCAACATCCATCTCTGGTTTGCGAGGTATCACAAACACACCTTTGCGTGTAAACAAGAAACTCAGAGAGCCATTGGTCTCGAGCGTGCCACCAAATTTATTCATGATGGCGCGGACATTTGCGACCGTACGCATATTGTTGTCAGACAAGCACTCGATAAAGAGAGCGATACCATGGTTTGCATGGCACTCAAATGTAATCTCTTGCAATACAGCAGCATCCTTGTCCGAAGCTTTGTTGATGGCTCTCATCAACGTGTCTTTAGGCATGTTGCAGCCACGGGCGTTTTGGACTAAAAGACGAAGACGAGGATTGCTATCAGGGTCGGGACCGCTTTCGCGTACAGCAACGGCTACTTCCTTCAAAATTTTAGAATACTGTTTGGAGCGTTTAGCATCGGCAGCGCCTTTGGCGCGTTTGATCTTAGACCATTTATTGTGTCCTGACATAATAGTGATATATTAAGTAAGT
>JAGHVA010000236.1 GCA_018064565.1 Candidatus Colimorpha onthohippi | reverse complement strand
CGTTCTATGGTGCGGCTGTCGCGTGCAAAGGCGGCACCGATGCGCACCACGCGGTGACCAGGTTGCTCGTAGGGCGTGGCGTAGCCCATCTCGTCTATCTGCTTGAGGGCATCGCCTGCAGCTCGGGCAGCGGAACGCTTGGTATTGCACATCTTGAGTTCCATCACAAAGGTGGCACCTGGCAAGTGAAACACCACGTCAGCACGTCCCTTGGCAGTCTGCACCTCGGTGGTAATCCTGCTGTTGAACACGCCGAACACGGCGGTAAAAAGCGACTGGTAATAAGCCTCGTACTTGGCTATATCTTGCAATTCAGCATTACCCTGATTCAGGTTGCCCACCCCAGCAAAATAGGCGCGGAGGTACTGCATAGCCTCGTCGGGCTTATCGTCGCGGAACGACAGATATACTCTTTGCGCCAAGCCAGGTGCATTCTGCTCACCTACCTCGAAGATACTCGTAAGCACACAATCCATAAAACCCGACCGCACCTCGGCATTGGGAAAGTCGAGTACATACAATCGCAAGTCCCTATCATAGTCCTTTATGGTGAGGTATCCGCTCTGATAGAGCAGTGGCAAGATTGTTTTCATACCATCCAACGGCACATCAAACTGACTGCTATCTATCTCCATCCTATTCAGCGAGGCTATATCCGTATTAAAAACCTTTAGCCGTTGCATCAGATACGTCGGTGTGGCAGTATCAAACCAATGATATTTCAGCGAACCATCCATAAAAGCACTGGTGAGGCTGAAGGGATTGTAGATGTTTTCCTCCTGCGACTCTGTGAAATGGTAGCCGTCATACATACGTCTCAATTCAGCCAGCATGGTGTCGTAGTCCATCCCGTTCTTCTCTGCCAGCTGCTCCACATCCCACTTGAAGGTGCTCTCCAGTTCGCGCTGCGTGATGCCGCAGATAGTGGCGTACTTGGAATCCATAGTGAGATTGCGGAGATTGTTGATAGCCGAGAAGATGCTGAGATTCGAGAACTTGGTGATACCCGTAATAAAGACAAACTGCTCGTAGGCATCGCATATCTTTATCTGCTGATAGAACTCTTGCAACACCGAACGTATCTCCGTCTCGGAGAGACCGCTTTCGCCAGCATGGAGGATAGGAGCGTCATACTCATCGATAATCACGACAGCCCTGAGACCTATCTGCTTATAGGCGCGTGAAATCAAACTACGCAATCGTAAGCCTGGTGTTGAACCCACTGCTTTTACGCCATACCTTTCCTCATATTCAGTCACTTGACTCCATATCGCTTCCTTAAAACTCGACATATCTTGCATGCACTTGCACATGCTCATATCGAACCGGAACACAGGATGCTGCTTCCACTCCGTCTCCAACTGAACTATGGCGTAGTGTTCGAACAGTTCACGCCTACCCTCAAAATAGCACTGCAGCATCGAGCATAGCAGGCTCTTGCCGAAGCGTCGGGGACGGCTAAGAAAGACGAATGTATTCTCCTTAACCATCTGATACATCAGACCCGTCTTGTCCGAGATTACATACCCATTGGTAACAATTCTCTCAAAATCGGCAGTGCCGCCAGTGTAACGTCGCATAATCCTTATCCGATTTAGTTATTATCCGAGTGCAAAGATACGAAAAAAAAGGGAAAAGTGTAAAACAACAATGCGGTGGGATTGGAGACACGGCTATTCGTATGCCCGTCGCCACCCAGCAAGCGAATATGCTATAGGTGGTACCGATTGCTTATCGCACCACTTCGACCGTTCCGTTGTGCTCTATCGCACCAGTATAACCACGAGCCTTGAACTGAAAGTAATAAGTACCCGCTGGGTCTCCATTTTTGGACGGATCCCAAAAATCATCCTCCGTGGAGATATTCTGCACATAATATACCCGTTTCCCCCAACGATTATATACAGCAAGACTATTCTCTGGATAACCTAATCCCCGTATCAGGTTTTTGATTTCAAAACGGTCATTTACACCATCACCATTGGCTGTTATCAAGTTGGGGAATTGTAAGAAGTCATTAACTATCAATATCACATTCTCTACCGAGTCGGCAC
>JAGHVA010000102.1 GCA_018064565.1 Candidatus Colimorpha onthohippi | reverse complement strand
GTAGTGTCCTGGCAGGGACTCGAACCCTGGACCCATTGATTAAGAGTCAATTGCTCTACCAACTGAGCTACCAAGACAACTCATATCAGTGAATAGTGAATAGCAAACTGCAAACTGCCACTGCCATAAACGGCAACTGCGACCCACTTTACATATTTTCTAAACACTACATGTGGTAATCATGCTTGCGAACTGACATCGGCCTCAACTGAAATGTTTTGGCGATAAAGACATGGACAAGTCAGTTCAACTAAACTAAGAAATCAATGTACTGATGTACGGCATCTTTGCCTATGAGCGGAAAACGAGACTCGGACTCGCGACCCCGACCTTGGCAAGGTCGTGCTCTACCAACTGAGCTATTTCCGCATAAATTCCGGCCCACCTTTGTACTCCGGGTGGGACTTGAACCCACACGCCCTTGCGGGCAAGGGATTTTAAGTCCCTCGTGTCTACCATTCCACCACCAGAGCCCGCTTCTAAGCATCACACCCAAAAGCGTGTGTTGGTTTGGCGACCGGATTCGAGCGGAAAACGAGACTCGGACTCGCGACCCCGACCTTGGCAAGGTCGTGCTCTACCAACTGAGCTATTTCCGTTTATATTAGCCTTTACAAGCTATGCAACATCAACGTTTCAATGACCTTTTGGGACTCACATCCTCTCCTTGAAAGCGGATGCAAAAGTACAAACTTTTTTAATACTGACAAAATAAAATCACTTTTTCGTTATAATTTTTTTAATCTCATTAAGTTTCAGCAATGCCTCCACTGGTGTAAGTGTATCTATATCAATATCCAGGAGTTTATCTCTAATATCATACAACGTAGGATCCTCCAATTGAATAAAACTTAACTGATAGCCCGTTTCTGAATCCACATGATTTGTTTTTATATTTTTTTTGCCCTTGTCTGGATTGCCAGCAGTCAAGTCCGCACTCTTCGATTCCAACAGTTCTAACATAGCCGACGCTTTCTTGAGAACCTGTGAAGGCATTCCTGCCATTCTTGCCACATGAATACCAAAACTATGCTCACTGCCTCCCATCGCCAACTTGCGTAGAAATATTACTCGCTTGTCAACCTCTTTGACCGATATATGATAGTTTTGTATTCTCTCATATTGGTCTGCCATGTCTATCAGTTCATGATAATGTGTCGCAAACATCACTTTGGGACGAGCCGACTTGTTGTTGTGAAGATACTCGGTAATAGCCCACGCTATAGAGATGCCATCGTAGGTACTTGTACCCCTGCCTATCTCGTCCAAGAGTACCAAGCTATGATCGGAAATATTGTTCAGGATATTCGCAGTCTCGTTCATCTCCACCATAAATGTTGATTCGCCCGATGAGATATTGTCGCTTGCGCCAACTCGTGTGAAGATTTTATCCACCACTCCTATCTTAGCCGATTCAGCAGGGCAGTAACACCCCACCTGCGCCAGCAGCACTATCAGCGCAGTTTGCCGCAACAAAGCCGACTTACCTGACATATTCGGTCCTGTTATAATCATAATCTGCTGCACATCGGTATCTAAATACACATCATTGCTGACATACGCCTCTCCCAATGGTAGCTGGGTTTCTATCACAGGGTGACGCCCGCCTTTGATGTCGATACTATTGCTATCCGACAACTCTGGCCTACAATAATTGCGTGCCAACGCTACCTGTGCGAAACAATGCAGACAATCTAACCGCGCCACCAGATGCGCATCGTATTGTATTGGTTGCACATACTCTGCCAAAGCCTGCACCAAGCGGTCGTATAGCTGACTCTCCAGCGTTGATATTCGCTCCTCTGCTCCTAAAATACTATCTTCATATTTCTTTAATTCTGGCGTGATATAGCGTTCCGCATTTGTCAGCGTCTGCTTGCGAATCCATGTATCTGGCACTTTGTCGCGGTGTGCGTTGGTTACTTCAAGGTAGTAGCCAAACACATTATTAAAACCCACCTTTAGGCTGGTTATGCCCGTTGTCTCTGTCTCACGCTGCTGGATATTCATCAAAAAATCTTTACCAGAACCCGCAATAGCCCGCAGTTCATCCAGTTCCTGATTAACGCCAGATGCTATCACACCACCCTTCTCTACCCTTACAGGAGGATCTGCTACAATTTCAGCAACAATCCGCTTGGCGATGCTCTCGCAAGGATTCAATTGGTCACCTATGCGCTGCAAGACATTTTCAGCAGCTGACTCACATAATTGCTTGATGGTCAACACTGCCTGCAACGACCGGTTCAGTTGTAACATCTCACGGGGGCTGATCCTACCTACCGAGACCTTAGAGATAAGTCGTTCCATATCGCCTATCAGAGATATTTGCTCCGACAGTTGTTGTGCCAAATCGGCATGGCGTACAAGATAATCCACCACGCACAACCGATCCTCGATTGCGGAGATATTTTTGAGTGGCATCAGCAGCCATCTGCGTAGCAATCGCGACCCCATAGGCGTTAACGTCTGGTCGATCACGCCAAGCAACGTCCTCGCATTCTCGTTGGGCGACGACACCAACTCCAGATTGCGGGAAGTAAACTTATCCAGCCACACATATTCATCCTCTTCCACACGAGTTACTTTGGTGATATGCTGCGTACGGTCATGCTGCGTATCCTGAAGATAATACAATGCCGCGCCTGCTGCAATCAGCCCCTCGTTGAGATCCTCGACACCAAAGCCTTTGAGCGATGCCGTACCAAACTGTCTGAGCAACGTCTCGTTGGCAAAATCGGGAGCGAAGACCCAATCGTCAAACGTCTTGGTATAATATTTTTCAGGAAAGAGATCCTGAAACATCTTGAGTTTCCGTTTTTGAAGCACCACCTCAGTGGGACGAAAGCTCTGAAGCAACTTATCAATATAATGGATATCGCCTTGCGATACATAAAACTCGCCTGTAGAAACATCTAAAAAACTGATGCCATGAATCTTGTCCGATAGGTGCAACCCACAAAGGAAGTTATTTTCTTTAACCTCCAACACCATATCGTTGTAAGTAACACCTGGCGTAACCAATTCTGTAACACCCCGTTTCACGAGGCCTTTAGCCTGCTTGGGGTCTTCGAGTTGATCACAGATAGCCACACGCAGACCTGCGCGCACCAATCTTGGAAGATATTGATCCAAGGCATGATACGGAATGCCAGCCAGCTCTGTATAGCTACCATTGCCAGCCATTTTACGCGTCAGCGTCAACCCTAATATATTAGAAGCGGTCTTGGCATCATCACCAAATGTCTCATAAAAATCACCCACTCTGAACAACAACAGAGCATCGGGGTATTTTGTCTTCATCTCGGCATGCTGCCGCATCAGAGGAGATTCTGCCATAGCGATAAGCTTATTTTATAATAAGTTGCAAAGGTTCATGATTAATCTCTGCGCCCCATATAAATCATGATATAATAGAACAAGGTTGCCAACGATGTCAACGCTGCTACGACATACGTATAAGCGGCACTACGCAACGCACTCTCGGCATACCTATGGGTAGCGGTGGAGGTGATGTTGTGCGTATTCAGCCATATCAAAGCACGCTTAGAGGCGTTAATCTCAACAGGCAATGTTACGAAGGTGAACAACGTAGTCACGGCATAAAGAGCTATGCCAACCAACAGCAAGGTAGTACCCAACTTGTTAGCCAGCAAGATACCTGCAAGCAAAATCCAAGACATCCATTTGCTTGAGATATTCACAGCGGGTACCAACGACGAACGTAAGCCCAACCACGCATAGGCGGTGGCATGCTGCACTGCATGACCACATTCATGAGCTGCCACAGCGGCTGCCGCAACACTATTGCCGTAATAAACATCATGACTGAGGTTTAGTGTACGATCTGTAGGGTTATAATGGTCTGTCAACGTTCCGTTCACGACTCGCACTGTTACATTATGAATATCATTATCGTACAGCATCTTTTCAGCTACTTCACGACCAGAGAGTCCGCCATTCATAGGTATTTTGGAATATTCTTTGAATTTAGACTCCACACTTTTGCTCGCGATAAAAAACTAAGCAGACCAAAAACAATGAAAATAATCAAGTACATAACTTTTAATTTGTTGGTTATTTATTATTAATTACTATCCGAAACCGAACTACTACACCGAGGACCTCTTTCCTTGGGTAGTTTACGTTCAGGTGCTATATATCCGGGTCTAAATACCTTGCGCTGCGTCAACAACAACACTACCGAGAGCAATGTTCCCAGCACGTCACATATTGTACAACTCGCCCATACACCCGTTAAACCATACGCTTCGCCAAACCATCGTATCAACAATTGAGGAATGATAAAGATAGCTGGAATCAGAAATAAAATTTGGCGAGAGAGACTGGTTACTATTGCAAACCAAGGGTAGTCGATTGAGTGAAAGAAATGAGAGTTCGTTACTTGAAGTGCAATCAAAAATGCGCATGCCATCAAATACCGCATTGCAGGAATAGCAATTTGGATAAGTGCCTCATCGGTAGTAAAACAGCGGATGATTGCACGAGGAAACAATTCTGCACACAGAGTACCCATCAAGCCCAACACAAGACACACTTTGACAGTAAGCATATATACCTCTTTGAGCCGGTTGTTTAGACCAGCACCATAGTTGTAGCCCGCAATAGGTTGCATACCCTGACACACACCCAAAAAGAGCATCATCACCAACATGCTTGCCGAATTCACAACACCATTAGCTCCTACAGCCAAATCGCCACCATAACGAATCAGTTGCATATTAAGCAAAGCTACCACCAAACAAGCTGCGATATTCATTGAGAACGGACTGATACCTATAGCAAGTATATTTCTAAAGATATACAACTTAGGTGCCCAAGCATGCTTGCGAAACAAGATTTTGGGTGCAGGCTCATCCATTTGAGACGATTGCATCGAAGCCGTTGATGAGAACGACACTGGGTTGACCATCGAACCACCTCCCATAGGAGTACGCACATTCCGAATCGTACGGTGCTCGCCACGGCTGCTGGTGTCCGATACTCGCACCCAACGTGTCCAAAACAAATACTCTCTGGGTACAAAATGCAATACAGAGAAGCAAGCCGAGACAAACATAGACACCGTGGTGGCCCATGCTGCACCTTTGATGCCCATGTGAAGCACTGGGATAAAGAGTGCATCCAGCATAATATTCAGCAAAGCGCCACCTACCAAAATCCACATAGCCCTCATTGGATAACCTACCGATCTGATAATAGCTGACAAGCTGAATGTCAGTGTAGTAAAAAACATACCAGGAAGTACGATATACATATAATCGCGAGCATACGAGATTGTGTCGGACGAAGCTCCAAAGAGCTGCAAGATTGGGTTCATAAACAAATAACCCGCAGAGAGAAACAAAAAGCCGAAAAAGAACGAGAGCAACATTGTGTTGCCCAAGATTTTCTCTGCCCAACGGTAATCTTTTCTACCTAACACAATACTCATCCGTACGCAGGCACCCGTCCCGACCAACGAACCAAACGCATGTATCACGTTCATTACAGGCATGGTTATCGCTAATCCCGCTATAGCCAACGCACCCACCTGCTGACCAAGGAAGATACGATCCACCAAGTTGTAAACCGATGCTATCAGCTGGCTAATCACAGCTGGCCATGCGTATGTCCACAAAAGACTTTTGATACTTTTGGTCGCCAATACATTAACATCCCCCATAATACAGCATCGTTGTTATTTAGATTTATTGATTAGAGATTGCCATGTTGGTCTCCTATAGCATTGGCATATATACCCAAAAAGATATGTTCTGCACAGTCGATAAAGTCCGATGGCTGACCCACCGATTGCTTTTGAGCTTCCGCACGTAGTATTTCGAGCTGGTTTAGAAGATATCTGCGATGAGTATCGTCGTAACAATCTTGATACCTGTTGGTGTCATGCAGCATGTCGTAAGCCAGATAATGCGACGGACAAGGCACCTTGCCCGCATTGATTTTACAATCCAACATCTCTGCCACTTGCTTAGCATCCTCGCATGGAAGCAAGTCCGAGTCCGTTAATGGGTTACCTACCACAATCCGCACAGCACCTTTGGGCGATGTCAAACCGTCGATCACACTTCGAACATCCTCACCAGGAGCCTTGAGATATTTGCCGTTGCGCGACTTTGCCAATTCGATGGCTTTAGCCACAGCACAAGGTTCCCACTCATAGGTTACACTCACTGGAACGATGCGCAACGACGACAAAGCTTCATGCAAAGGCAGCGGACTACTCATAGCAAACATCTTAATGATAGCTGGATCCGTCTTGTCAACACCATCTTTGGTGCGTCCGTTACGTTGCGCAATCCATACCGACTCACCTTGCTGCGTGATAGTAGTTCGGATATATGACGATAGTTCAGAGAGACACCTATAAAACTCTTTGGGAGAACCGCCTCGTGCCACGCCGAACATCTTGTTCAACCTACCTGCATCGGCCATCAGAGGCACCTCCAACAGATTGGTTCCTACAGCAATCTGAGAAGTCGGAAAACCATTGTTGTTCAACACATTTTCCAACAACATAGCATCCATCACAATGTCTCGATGATTGGAGACATACAGGTACGATTTATCATTTTGAAGGTTTGGCGATAGCTCAAACTGAAAATCCGTCATAGTGGTTTCCACCAATCGTGAAAACACTACTGGCATCACCTCTTGTTGGAGTTGAAATATCGTATTGATATTCAATAATTGTCGCTTAATATCTTCAATATCTCTTCCTGGATACACAAACGATGACCATATAGGGAGACTCTCACTCTGAGCCAACCGCATCATCGCCGCCGGGACTTCTTCATCTTTATAGGGTACTACATCCATTATAGACAAATAGACTCTGCCACCCATCCTACGACAGGTAGCTCTTTACATACTAAAAGTTCTGAACCAACGCCTGCATCTCTTTCCTTACATCTGCATATTGATACAGAATACGATACAAAGCTTGTGCTATCGGCATTGAGACATCGTGTGCGCTGCGGATACTTTCGACCGCATGCAATGCGAAATAGCCCTCTGCCACCATCTTTTGCATCAGCCTGGCTTCTTTCACACTATAGCCACGCCCCACCAGCTCACCCAACGTGCGGTTGCGGCTATGCTGAGAATATGCCGTTGCAAGCAGATCGCTTAGATATACATAATTGCTCATATCTCGATGCCTACCGTCCCTGACGTATGCCGTAATAAAGATTGACATCTCTTGCAAAGCATTGGCGAGTAGCACCGCTGTGAGGTTATCGCCATAACCCAGCGACCTACACATACCTGACGCTACTGCGTATATGTTTTTCAAAGCCGCCGCACACTCCAGACCGACCATGTCATCGCTATAAATTGTGCGCAAATATTCGCACGACAACATATCGCGCACACGACCCACCAGACGACGATTGCGTGATGCCACGGTGAGATATGTAAACTGACCACGAGCCACCTCTTCAGCATGCGAAGGGCCGCTCACCACACACAACCGGTCAAAATCGATATGATAATATCGGTTAAAGAAACTCGTAACAGTAAGGTTATCACCCGATATAAAACCTTTTGTGGCTGATATAATATTCTTGCCAGCAAAGGCGTTTGCACTCAAAGGATCGAGCGAGCATCGCACATAAGCTGATGGGATAACCATAAAGATATCGTCCGAATAGTTTACAACTTCTGCAATATCATTGGTAACATTTAGATTGGGAACCCCTTGCAACTCCTCTACCTTTTCGGTCTCACGAACCCACCAATTGATTGGTTGCGCATTGTGTCGCGATAATGTATGCGCTATTTGTGTAGCCCAACTACCACTACCTAATACACCTATCATGAATTTATTTTTTTATAACAATTCTACATCTTATTATATGTGGCATTTTCAACAAGCCGAGAAACGAAAGACTTATCTTTATGCCGAGACGAGAAATCAACTATTACAAAACAATAAACGTTCATTTTTTCAAAACAGTCGTTTTCTCGCCTCGGTAGAGTGAAAGCGAGCTTTCATCTACACTCGGTTTATCTAAATTGCGCATTTTTCAATGCTGTCATGGCATTGTAAGCAATAAATCCGTTAGCCAACTCGATGCTCCGCTCATCGATTATCAGATTCGGCCGATGAAGATTACAGAACGGCGTGTTTGGTATATGCACCCCGATTCTGTAATAACATGCAGGAATTTTTTGTGCAAAAAATGCAAAATCTTCAGCAGTCATACGCATATCCAACCATTCCACATTTTCTTCGCCCAGATAAGCCACTGCGCTATCATGAACATGTTGCGTACACACATCATTATTAAACACATAAGGATAGCCAAAATCGATAAACAGATCACATTCTGCACCCATACTCTCTGCGATACCGCAGCTCACTTTGCGGATCTTGTCGTGACACTCAAGCCTCCACTGCTCATCGAAAGTGCGGATAATGCCCTCCATCTTCACCTCATCGGGGATAATATTGGTACGACCACTGCCAATAAATTTGCCAAACGACAGCGTGGTAGGCATCATCGGTGAAGCGTTGCGACTCACAATCTGCTGCAGTGCCACCACAATATGCGATGCCACCAATATGGGGTCAACACTTAGATGTGGTGTTGCGCCGTGCCCCCCTCTGCCTTTGATAGTCCAATACAACTCGTCGGTTGAAGCCATATATTTACCCTTCCGCATACCCACCTTTCCAAAATCCATCTCTGGAAGGCAATGGAACGAATAGATCTCGTTTGGCATCACATCATCAAACAAACCATCCTCCATCATCATACGAGCTCCACCAGGATACATCTCCTCCGAGGGCTCGAAGATAAGCATGATGCTACCTTCAAAATCATCTTTCAGATGTGCGAGAATTTTTGCAGCTCCTAACAATGAACTTGTATGCATATCATGTCCGCAAGCATGCATCACGCCAGGGTTGAGCGAAGCAAAATCCAACCCAGTAGCCTCTGTAAGCGGCAATGCATCGTAGTCTGCCCGCAGCGCCACACAGTAACCATCAGGATTTTTTGCGCCTCTAATCATAGCCATCACACCCGTCTTGCCAATGCCCACCCTCGGTTCAAGCCCCATCTCACGCAGACGATCCGCCACATACTCCATCGTAGCATACTCCTGCTGCGAGAGGTCGGGATGTTGGTGTAGCCACCGCCGCCAGCCAATAACCTCTTGCGCCTGATTATGTGCTAATTGTTTTATTTTATCAATCAATGTCGTCATTGCAGCTTTACGATTTTCTAATCAACGGTTACATAAGTAAGACTGAAAAGCTCTACAACCCATAGGACTATAAGTAACCAAGGGTAACAGCCTCGTTTGCTCAGTCCCCTACCCGATTACGTCTATTCTCATAAAATTGGTTTCTGCTCCCACTGGCTCAGCATGAAAGCCACCCGTAATAATAGCGATATCTCCAGCCTTCAGCCCTAACCACACAGAGACCTTACGTTTAGCCATTTCCAACATTTGATCCATGGTATATAACTCACGGATACAATCCGTATATATACCATAGTTCAACGTCAACCCCTGTGCCGTTGCCTCATCGAATGTAAGTGCATATATCGGACATATCGGAGCCAGATTGCTAATCAGTCTGGCACTGAGTCCTTTTTTGGTAGGCACGATGATTACCTTTGCCTTGAGTTCATTGGCACTCTCAGCAACTATATTACACATCGTTTCCGCAATCGTGGTTGCTTTGCGCTTTGCGAAGATATTGGTGTAAGCGTGCGATTCCTCTATATGCTCGCATATACGTGCCATATAGCGGACTGCCTCAACGGGATACTCGCCCGTGGTGGTCTCGCCCGATAGCATCACGGCATCGGCTCCTAAATAAACGGCATTGGCTATGTCGGTAACCTCGGCTCGAGTAGGCCGCATATTATGCTTCATGCTTTCCAACATCTCAGTAGCAATGATACACACCTTCCCCATCTTGCGACAAAGAGCCACTATCCGTTTTTGATAGATCGGTAAATCCTCCATCGGTGCCTCGACGCCAAGATCGCCACGTGCCACCATCACGCCATCCGATACCTCAATAATTCGTTCGATATTGTCTATACCCTTCAAATTTTCTATCTTGGCAATGATACGCATGCGCCCACAACCCTCTTCCTCAATAATGCGGCGCACCTGACATACATCATCGGCAGTTGATACAAACGAACAAGCTATAAAATCGCCATCATGATGACACGCATATTTTATATCTGCGCGATCAGCATCCGACATAAATGGGAGATTGAGAAAAACGCATGGCACACTTACGCTCTTGCGGCTTTCTAACGTTCCCCCTTTAACAATCTTACATGTAATCCCGTCTGGTTCAGACGACATCACTTCCAACTCCATCAAACCATTTTCCAACAATACCTTATGACCTGGTTTGATATAATCAATAGCCTGAGGATGGTTGAGTGAAAATCGTTCCTTATTGCCCGTAACCTGCTCTTTTACAACTCTGATATAGTTACCTTCCGCCAACACGGCGCCGCCATTTTCCATCATACCAACACGCAACTCTGGACCTTTGGTGTCATACATGATAGCTATCGTCTGCCCCGTACGCTTGCGCACCTCTTTGACAGTGGATACTGCCTTCACCTTCTCTTCATCAGAAGCATGAGAGAAATTAATTCTCGCAACGTTAGCTCCAGCCAACACCATCTGTTCAAACACATCAGGGTCATTGCTTGATGGTCCTAAACTTGTAACAATCTTTGTATTTTTCATTTACACTGTTATAGTTACAGTCACTCTCATTAATACAACTACGGTTATTGATGCTTGGTTACGCTGATACCCGTTTTGACACCCTCAATAATTTCTATTTCCTGTCGGCTTGAGTCGTCAATATGCTCCACTATAACCAATTCCGTAGCCAATACCTCTGTGCTGATATACGATTTGAATTGTTCCACTGCTTCATTCCATGCTCCGCTTTCTATCTTCACACTGATGCGGTCGGTAACATCGAACCCTTCTTTTCGAATGTTTTGAATGCGGTTCACCAACTCTCGAGCCATACCTTCAGCCTTCAAGTCGTCCGTCAGCGTAATATCCAACGCCACGGTCAGATTGCCCTCATTGGCCACCACCCAGCCTGGGATATCTTGTGTTGCTATCTCCACATCGGCAAGCGTCAACGACACCTGCTGACCCTCTAAATCAAACTGATAGCTACCATCATTTTCAAGTTGACTGATTTGTTCTTGGGTAAAACCTGCTATTGCATTACCCAACGCCTTCATGATTTTACCATAACGAGGTCCCAATGTCTTGAAGTTGGCTTTGATTTTCTTGACAAGCAAGTTATTGTCGGCCGAAAGAAACTCTACATCCTTGACATTCAATTCCGAACAGATAAGATTTCTAACTGCTTCTATCTGCTGCTGCTCATGATGGCTATGTACTGGGATTGTAATCTTTGCCAACGGCTGACGCACACGCAGATTTCTCCGCTTGCGCAGGCTCAACCCCATAGAACAGATGTGCTGTGCAAGCTGCATCCGTTCCTCCAAATCCTTGTTGATAAGTTCTTTACATACTTTTGGAAAAGCACAATGATGCACCGACAACACCTGCTGACGATGCGTCACGCTATTCAAATCCATAAACAGCCGGTCGCTAAAGAACGGTGCTATCGGCGACATCAACCGTGCCAAGGTTTCCAAGCAGGTGTATAGCGTCTGATAGGCAGAAACCTTGTCCTCGGTATAATCGCCTTTCCAGAAACGACGGCGGCACAACCTCACATACCAATTGCTCAAATAGGCATCTACAAACTCCTGGATTGCTCTTCCTGCACGGGTCGGCTCGTAATCGTCCAACGCTTCTTCGACTGTCTGTACCAAGGTGTTGAGTTCGCTCAATATCCACTGGTCTATCTCTGGACGTTTTTCGTTGGGAAGGTCAGCCTCTTTGTATTCAAAACCATCGATATTAGCATATAGAGCGAAGAAACTGTATGTATTGTAGAGCGTACCGAATAGTTTACGACGCACCTCATCAACGCCTTCTGCGTCAAACTTCAGGTTATCCCACGGTTGTGAGTTGGTAATCATATACCAGCGCGTTGCATCGGGGCCGTATTTTGCCAATGTTTCAAACGGATCGACCCCATTGCCCAACCGCTTGGACATCTTGTTGCCGTTCTTGTCGAGCACCAAACCATTGCTGATAACATTCTTGAACGCTACGCTATCAAAACACATAGTCGCGATAGCATGCAACGTGTAGAACCATCCGCGCGTCTGATCCACGCCCTCTGCGATAAAGTCGGCAGGGAAATTCTGATTGTTCAGCTGTCCTTCCTTGCCCATGTAATGAATTTGGGCATACGGCATCGCACCGCTGTCGAACCATACGTCAATCAAATCAGGCTCCCTATACATTGGTTTCCCGCTGGGCGATACCAGCACTACCGCATCAATATAGGGGCGATGCAAGTCGTAAGCCGGCTTCATTAACGAGTTTTCGGCATCGGGAGCCACGTTGTACGGATTCTCCGACATCAGCCCTGCCGCTACCGACTTTTCTATCTCAGATTTCAATTCAGCGATGCTGCCAATACACACCTCCTCTTTGCCGTCCTCTGTACGCCAGATAGGCAGTGGAGTACCCCAATAGCGGCTACGACTCAAATTCCAATCCACGATATTCTCAAGCCAATTGCCGAACCGACCGCTCCCTGTGGCTTCTGGTTTCCAGTTTATGGTCTTGTTCAGTTCGATAAGTCTATTTTTTACCGCCGTGGTGCGGATAAACCAGCTATCTAACGGGTAGTACAACACCGGCTTGTCGGTACGCCAACAATGGGGATAACTGTGCGTATGTTTCTCACTTTTGAATAGTTTGCCCTCACCTTTCAGCATAACCACTATCTCTATATCCAACGAGACATCCTTGTCGGTTTTAGTGGCATCGTAGGCGTTTTTCACATATTTGCCTGCATACTGACTATATAACGGCACGTTTACATGTTTGCTCACCCATTCGGCATCCAAATCCTCCAAGCGGGCAAACCGTCCCGAACGATCCACCATAGGCATCTGCTTCCCATCGCAGTCAAAGAGCAATAGTTCACCGATACCAGCCTTCTTTGCCACTCTCGCATCATCGGCTCCAAATGTTGGTGCAATATGCACTATACCTGTACCGTCCTCGGTGGTTACATAGTCGCCTAATATCACACGGAAAGCGTCTTCACCTGTTGGCTTAACCCATGGTATCAACTGCTCGTAACGCAGACCTTCCAAATCGGAACCTTTGCACGATGCCAGCACCTCAAATGGCAGTTCCTTGTCGCCAGCCTTGAAATTAGCAAAGCGTTCTGCCATCGGGGTGTCGTTTTCTTTGAAAAAGCTACCCACCAGCGGTTTTGCCATAATCAGTTGGCAGCACTCAGCCGTATAGGGGTTCACACTCTTGATCAATACATAGTCGATATTTGGTCCGACACAAAGTGCTGTGTTCGAGGGCAATGTCCAAGGCGTGGTAGTCCATGCTATCGCATAGGTATGGAGCGACGGGTCGGCTGCCTCCAGCAGTACATTCCTCTGACCAGGCTGCAGTTTGAACATTGCTACGCAGGTAGTATCTTTAAC
>JAGHVA010000067.1 GCA_018064565.1 Candidatus Colimorpha onthohippi | reverse complement strand
GCTCTTTGTGAAGCAGTATGAGGAGGAGACAAACCTCAGGTGCCAGTTGGTCATTGACCAAAGCGGTTCGATGCTGTTTCCTATAGAGGGTACTGGCAATTTGCGACATCCTAACAAACTCACGTTTGCGGTTTACGCCTCAGCGTTGCTGGTGGAGTTGCTCTCAAAAGGGCGAGATGCGTTTGGACTGACGTTGTTGAGCGATGGCGTTGATTTCAGTAGTCAGGTGCGCAGCAGTGGCACGCACAAACATTATGTCTTGCAGAAATTGCAAGCGGCACTTGATGCGGCAGCCACCGTCAAACCAGGTCAACATCGTGGTACGACAAATATAGCAGAGAGTCTGCATCAGATTGCGGAGCAGATGCACCGAAGGTCGCTGATTGTGATATTTACAGACGCTTTTGTCGATGAGCAGCAGACTGCACAACTGATAGACGCTTTGCGTCATCTGCGACACAACCGTCACGAAGTGTTGCTGTTTCATACCTATGATGCAGCGAAAGAGTTGGCGTTGGACTATGGCAATCAGCCTACGGAGTTTATAGATCTGGAGACAGGTATCCGATTGCGGTTGCAACCAGATCAGTTGGCGCAGAGTTACCAAAAGGAGATGGAGCGGCGGACATCGTATATCAAACAGCGGGCTATCCAATACCGAGTTGATTATCAGCCAGTGGATGTATCGCTTGGGTTCGAGCCTGTGATGCTCCCGTTTTTAATAAAGCGCGCCAGGTGCAATTGAGTTTAGGATATTTCAAAAAAAAAGCATATCTTTGCATTTTCTTTTATGTTTACTAATACAAATCTATTTATATCATGAAAAAATACACGTTAGTTATCAATCCAGGCGCAACCTCTACGAAAGCTTCTATCTTTGAAGGCGAGACGGAGGTGTTTACCGAGAATATCTCTCATCCGATAGATGAAATAAAGAAATTTAAGGAGGTTGCGGATCAGTTTGGTTATCGTAAAGACACCATCTTGGCTATGGTCAAAAATCATAACGTTGAGTTGAGTGACATAGCCGTAGTGATGGGTCGTGGCGGTTTGACGCATCCTTGTGAGAGTGGTATCTACCGTGTTAACGACTTGATGAAAAAAGAGTGTGCAGAGGGTATTCAAGGCAAGCATGCTTGCAATTTGGGCTCGCTGATAGCTGATTCTATCGCTATGGAGTTGGGTTTGGAATGTGCTTATATTGCGGATCCAGTGGTCGTTGACGAGCGTCCAGCCTATGCGAAGTTGTCGGGTCATCCAGTATTCGACTTAGATCCTACCTATGAGGGCAATACTTGGCATTGTCTAAATCAGAAGATGTGCGCCAAACTCTATGCTCGTGAGCAGGGCAAGCGTTACGAGGACGTGAATTTGATTATTGCTCACATGGGTGGTGGTGTCAGCGTGGGGTGTCATGCCCATGGCAAGACGGTCGAGGTGAACCGTGCACTTTGCGGTTTTGGTCCATTCTCACCTACTCGAACGGGCTATATTAGTACCAATAAGTTGATTGATGCTTGTTTTAGCGGTAAGTACAGCAAGCAAGACATTTTAACCATGATTACAGCCGAAGGTGGTTTTGTGGCTTATTTGGGAACCAACGATGCTTATAAGGTGGAGCTTGACGCCATTGCAGGCGATGAGAAATGCAAACTATTGGTGGATGCGTTTTGCTATCAGGTGTCGCAAGAGATTTGCAAGTGTGCTGCAGCAGTAAAAGGCAAGGTGGATGGTATTATCCTTACGGGTGGCATAGCTTACAGCAAACCATGGATGGCTCAGATTACAGAACAAGTCGAGTGGATTGCGCCTGTCAAGGTCTATAAAGGTGAGAACGAGATGTTGGCGTTGGCTATTTGTGGTAACGAGATTCTTGAAGGTAAGGCTGAAATCAAAGAATTTAAGTAGTCATATTTGTTAAATACAAAAACAATGAAAAAGTTATTTTTAGTACTTTGTGCTCTGGCTGCTGGTATGGTTGTAATGGCAGCTCCTCCAAAGTCGGGTTATGAGCCCAAGACCTTTATGGATTCAGCATCATTTGCGATAGGATGTGATATGTATGGGGCGTGGAGCTCGCAAGGATTGGATTTTACAATCGAGGCGGTGGCGGCAGGCTTGTTGGAGAGTGCCAAGGGTTACAAGATGAGTGACGAGCAGAAGCAGTCGTTGTTGATGCGTCTGGAACAAGAGATGGCCAATCGCCGTCAAGCTAAGATTCAGGAGAATATCGACAAGGGCAAGGCTTTTATTGAAGAGAATGGCAAGCGTACTGGTGTCAAAAGTACCGAAAGCGGCATCCAGTATGAGGTGGTGAAGTCGGGCAATGGCATCCGCCCGAGTGCCTCGGATATGGTCAAGGTTCATTATACAGGCAAACTCATAGACGGTACCGTATTTGACAGCAGTGTAGAGCGTGGCGAACCTATCCAATTCCCGCTGACTCAGGTTATTCCTGGCTGGAGCGAGGGTGTGCAACTGATGGATGTAGGGTCGGTGTACAAATTGTATATCCCGTATCATCTGGGGTATGGCGAGCAGCAGGTTCACGTGATTCCTGGCGGTAGCACGCTAATTTTTGAAGTTGAGCTGCTTGAGATTGTCAAAGAGCAGGAGAAGTCAGCTCAGTAATATCTGTTTGTAGCATATTCACACAAAGCACTGCCCGTTGTAGCCTGCATTTTACAGCGTGTGGTGCTTTTTAATGTAAGAGTCGTATCAATACCATAGGCAATAGGCTAAGATTTACCTCGTTTGGTGAGTCGCATGGGGTGGCTGTAGGAGGTGTGCTGGATGGCTTTCCGTCGGGTGTTAGTATCAATTTCGACTTTGTCAAGTCGGAGTTGGGACGTCGCCGGGGAGCGGCGGAGAAAGGTTCTACCACACGTCAGGAAACGGATGAGGTGGAGTGGCTATCTGGACTGCTTGATGGGGTTACATTAGGCACGCCAATTGCATTTGCTTTACACAACATTGACTGCCGCAGTGTTGATTATGACATGTTGCGGTCGTGCTATCGACCTGGTCATGCTGATTATACCTATCAGGCTCGTTATGGCGTAAGGGATTTTCGTGGTGGTGGACGTGCCTCGGCGCGAGAGACGGCTGCGCGAGTAGTGGCTGGAGCCTTGTCAAAACAGTGGCTCATGGAGCAACGAGGCATATCGGTCGTGTCGTCGTATCGTCTGGGTGGCAGCCAGACTGGCAATGTGGGCGGTGTGGTAAGTTGTACTATCCAAGGTGTCCGTGCTGGTGTGGGCAGCCCCGTGTTTGGCAAACTTAACGCATTGCTATCGGCGGCAGAGATGACTATCCCATCAGCGATTGGGTTTGAGATGGGCGCAGGTTTTGAATCGATACACATGAGTGGCAAGCAATTTGCCGATGCTTGGGAGCAACGGTCAGACGTTGCCACTGTAGGTACCGTTACCAACCATTGTGGAGGTATTCAAGGCGGTATATCCAATGGCATGCCTATCGAGTTTAGGGTGGCTTTCCACCCTGTAACAACGCAGCCCGATGGGATGGACTGCTTGACCGATAAGGGTGAGATACAGCGGGTGGTATCTGGAGGACGACATGATTTGTGTCAGGTACCCAGGGCTTGTGTAATCGTGGAGGCTATGGCTGCAATGGTTTTGATGGATTGTTTGTTGTAATCAAGTATATCAGATGAAACTTAATATTACAAGTATTTTTGTAGCAGCGGCACTATTTGTCGCTTGCGGTCATGATGATAGTTTTGTAGTTAAGGGTACTATCAATGGTGGTGCAGGTAAGATGCTGTACGTTACAGAATTGGCTCCAAGGGAGCAAGTTTTTATCGACTCTGTGAGGCTGGACGATAAGGGTTCTTTTCAGTTTCAATATAGCCCTAAATATGAGAGTTTCTTTGAACTGCATGCTTCGGAGTCCGATTATATTATGCTTCTTCCCGAAAGAGGTGAAGATATAGAGCTGCAAGCCAATATTGAGAGTTTGGAAACGACTTATGAGGTTAGGGGCTCGCAGGGGTCGATGTTGCTGTGGCAGTTACAAAACTATACCAACGAAGGCAACGTTCGTTTGCGTGAGATTGTGGCGTTAGATAAGCAGAACAAAGAACAGTTTGCCAACGATGAAAAAGCATATAAAAAAGCGAAGCAGGTAACAGATTCGATGTATTGGGATGCTTATTGGGAACAGTCCGATTATATTAAGCACTTTATAGAGGAAAATCAAGGGTCGCTTGCTACGCTTATCGCATTATATAAACCGTTTGGCCCCAATCATCCATTGATTGATATACAACGCGATCCATCTCTTTTAAGCTATTTTGATATGGTGCTTGAAGGATTGAGGCAGCGATTTCCAGACAATCCTCACACGGCTCATTTTCAACTTTCGGTAGAGCATCTACAGCGTCAGTATGATCAGTATATGCAGCGTCAGGCTGCGCAACAACAGCAATTAACAGTATCAGTAGGCAACTAAATGACGAAAAATAGGACTATTCGGTTAAGTTTGCAACAGTATGTGGAGCAGGAGATCCTGCCTCGATACGATTTGTTTGATGCGGCTCACCAGCGCGAACATGTAGATGCTGTGATTGAGCAAAGCATGGAGATGGCTGATTATTACGAGGTAGATTGCAATATGGTATATGCTATTGCTGCCTATCATGACACGGGTATTGCTGTTGACCGCGAGACGCACCATTTGCATTCGGGTCGCATAGTCAGATGCGACAATTGTTTGCGGCAATGGTTTTCGGAGGAGCAGATAGAGGTTATGGCTCAGGCAGTAGAAGATCATCGTGCATCGAATAGCGACGAGCCTCGGTCGATTTATGGCAAGATAGTGGCAGATGCCGACCGTCAGATAGACGGTTACACTATAGTGTGTCGTACGGTGCAGTATGCCATGCAGCATCATCCAGAGGCGGACAAATTGCGGATTCAGGAGTTGGCTTTGCGTCATCTGGATGAGAAGTATGCCGAGGGCGGCTATTTAAGGTTTTGGTTGCCGCAGTCGGCTAATGCAGAACGGCTACGCCAGTTTCAACAGTTAATCAAAGATAGGGATGCTATACGACGCTATATTGGACAAGTGTATGATGCGTTACAGTAGCTGGGGATTGTGTTTTTTTTGATTTGCAAAAGAATTTCAATAGGCAAAAGAACTTAAAAATGAAACGTAGTTTAGTAGTTGTTGTCTTGTGGTCGGTTTTGGTTTGTTTCTCTTCATGCAATAAAGAGGATGATACCGAATCAGTAATTGCCAATCAAAATAACGAGGTGAGTACCACGCCGTCGGCGGTAATAAGTCATCTGGTGCGTCCTCCTTATCTCAAAGCTGGCGATACCGTTGCTGTATGTAGCATCTCTAATGCGGTTACGCGTAGCGACCTTGAGCAGGGAATTGGCTATCTGCGGTCGTGGGGTCTAATAGTGCTTGAAGCCGACAACTTATATGCCGAACCATATGATGGTCGCTATTCTGGTACAATCGAGGAGAGGGTGCTCTCGTTGCAGAGTATGATAGACGACAATTCTGTTCGCGCCATCTTTTTTGCGAGAGGGGGATATGGCGCTTCTCAGATGCTGGGTCGGGTGGATCTCTCAAGGCTGGTGAGTAGCCCGAAATGGTTGATAGGTTATAGTGACCTCACAGCAATGCATATAGCGGTCAATAATCTTGGGGTAGCATCTGTCCATGGTCCGTTGATGCATGATATTATCAAAGATTCTGCGTCACGGCAGTTGTTGCATGATGTGTTGTTTGGTGTGGGCGATATGAGTATAACAATCGCTACGGATTCCAATTGCAAACAAGGTGTGGCAGAAGGGCGATTGGTAGGGGGCAATCTCTCGCTAATCTACTCAGAGTGTGGCACTCCGTTTGATTTGAATACAACTGATGCAATATTGTTTTTTGAAGATACAGGGGAGTCAAACTATGCTATTGATAGGATGCTACTGGCTTTACAGCTGAGTGGCAAACTGGCACAGATAAAAGGTGTGGTAGTAGGTGAGTTTTTCAATTGCAATCAGTATCGAGATATCAGTTTAGACGCTATCATTCAAAAATACTTTGGTCCGTTGGGTGTTCCTATCATGTATGGTGTTCCGTCGGGGCACGACACGCAAAACTATGCGTTGGTATTGGGTGGGATGGCTCATTTAGATGTCGGCTCGTCAGAGGCTACGCTGTCGTTCAGATAGCGTGGTTGTGGCTGGCTGTTGGGTAGGGAGGTATGATAATCAAACGAGCGCTCAAGATGTTGTCTTGAGCGCTCGTTTGTACCGCATACCAGAGTCGAACTGGTGATCTACTGCGTGAGAGGCAGTTGTCCTGGACCACTAGACGAATGCGGCACTTATCTTGCCTTAAAAGCGGTGCAAAGGTACGTGTTTTTTTTGATATGACAAAATTTTTTATCGCACACTTTTGTCGCTTTTAGTTAACAATTTGTTTTTTAGTCGTAATATTTGTTGTCTTGTAATATGTATGCAAGTAAAAGTGGTTGCTGTACCTCCTAATATAAGAGTATATAAAACGTGATTTGTAAAAAAATAATCCTCCACAATTCATAATGGAGGATTATAGGATAGTTATTGTTTGTAATTAGTTGAATATTATCTGTTTGTTGTTTTCTTGGGATAGCTAATAGTTATCTCAGTTTTATCTTCTGTCCAATTTGCAGTACAGAGGTCTCTTTGAGTCCGTTTAGGCGGCATAACTTCTGCACGGTAGTGCCGTGTTTGCGAGCAATCTTGCCCAAGGTGTCGCCCGATTTTATACGGTAGATATTCTGAGTTGTTTTGTTCTTGCTTTTGGTATTTTTTGCTTCCGTTTTTGAGGTTGTGTTTGGTGTCGGTTTAGAAGTCTTTTCCTGAGTACTCTCGTTTTTCGTTGCATCGGAATAGTTTTCGTTGTAGGTGGTTGGGTCGATATCTGCACCAAAATCTTGCTTGATAATATCTGCGGGTTTTATTGTTGGACCATTTTTATCTCGGCGCAGACTTTTGTATGCTGTCTGCAATTCTTCTACAGTGATTGTGTAGTCGCGGTTGGCGGGGCGTCCAGGTTCGTTGAGTTGATGTCGTGATAGCCATTCGTAGGGGGTGGATAGGTAAAAGATGCGTGCAGGGAAACTGTGGTTTACACCATGCAGTTGTGTGTAGATAAGCCTGGGTACAGCTTCATCGCATTGTTGCATGCGCTGTATGACCTCAAATGATTCGTCAACATTCACGGTGTGGTCGGCGGCTCCATGCACAATCCAGAGCGGCATCTCGTTGAGCTTACAGTAGTTCTTGGGGTTTCCACCTCCGCAGATAGCCATAGCGGCAGCGATGCGGTCGGCATACACAGCACAATAGTCGATAGTGCCATAGCCACCCAAACTCATTCCGATAACGTATATGCGGTTGATGTCAATCTTGGGGTTGTTGGCTATTGCCCAATCGAGGCAGTTGTTAATCCGTTCAGGTACCCAAGCTCCGCTGGGAACTTGTGGAGCTAATACATAGGTGTTGATGTTCAACCCCATCTGTATGGCATGTAGTACGCCATACCGTCGCACGCGCTGCAGGTCGTTGCCCCTTAGGCTGGCACCGTGTAGAAAAATGATAAGAGGTTTGGTCTCGCCATCGATAAGGTCGCTATTGTCGGGTGAGTATAGCCAGAAATTGTATCCGTTTGAAACCTCGTTATAATGTGGTTTTAATTCCTGACCGAGAAGCACTGTCGGGCTAAGCAGTATCAACAGCGCTATAATGTGATGTTTTCGAATCATCCTATTTCAAGGTGTGTATTAGCAGTTGTTTGTTCAACTATTGCTGTATGATGCTTTCTGTAACGTGAATATGTCGTGTTTTAGTATGTAGTAGTGTGTTATTTATTGCATGCCGATCATTATAAACGGTAATCGCGCCTGCATTGGGTCCATACTACTCCATTCTTTTAACTGGCTGTAGTAGGGTATTATCTGGTTGACTTGGGCGGACAGCTGTGTCTCGTCTTTATGTTTGCGGTAGCCGAATAGTTGGGACATCAAATCCTGACTTTTGGGGTAGTTGACGGTGGTGTATGTAGTGATGTCAGCTTTTTGTGCAGCAATTTGAATGGCGGTGCTGAGGTATCCGAGTGTATCAACCAATCCTAATTTTAGAGCATCAGTTCCAATCCACACGCGACCTCTGCCGATGCTGTCAACAGTCTTGATGTCGAGACCCCGTCCTTGTGATACACGCATACAAAACGTGTCGTAAAATGATTCAACATTCCGTTGCATCATAGCGCGGGCTTTGGGCGAGAGCGGCCGCGTTACGCTTAACCCCGCCGACTGGTTGTTGGTGCATACTGTATCCGTGCTGATGCCAAGCCGATCGCGCAGCAGTGAGCTGAAATCAGGCACCACACCGAATACACCGATAGAGCCCGTTAGTGTGATAGGCTGTGCTACTATGGTGCTTGCTCCAGAAGCAATCTCGTAGCCCGCACTGGCGGCAAGGCTCCCCATCGATACCACCACAGGTTTCTGACTGTTGGCACGGCGCACAGCATCGCTGATTACCTCTGATGCGGTAACTGCACCTCCTGGAGAGTTGATGCGCAGCACGATGGCTTTGATATTTTGATTCTTTGCGGCTTGGTCAAGTGCCTCGACCAAGGTCTCGCTATATACCGCTGTATTGTAGCCATCGGCTTGTCCTACCATGACATCACCTTCGGCATATACAATGGCTATCTTGTTGGCATCCGTGCTTTTTTGAATGCTCTGTGCGTATCGGTGTGCTGATATGGTCTTATCGGCATTATAAATGTTTTTGATAATTTGGTGTGCACCGTGTTCAAATGCCAGAGTGTCGATAAGCTGGTTCGAAAGCGCATCGCAGGCAATCATGCCGTCAAGGTTGTCGGCAATGGTGTTGAGCTTGGCACTGTTGATGTTGCGGCTTTGGCTTATCTGGCTTGTCGCATAGTCCCAAGTACCTTGTATGTAACTGCGTATCTGTTCTCGGTTGGCATTGCTGAAATGCGTCATGGTGTACATCTCGCCTGCCGACTTATAGCTGTTGCTGCCAGGGCGTATCAGTTCAACTCGGATGCCTAACTTTTCTGCCAGGTCTTTGATAAAGATGCTCTCAGCGGCTATGCCTCTAAAATCTACTATGCCAGCAGGATTCAGTATTACCCGGTCGGCTGCGCTCGCCAGATAATAATCGGTTTGCGAATAGCTGTTGCCATAGGCAATTACTGGCTTGCCCGACTGTTTGAATTGCACAATTGCGTTGCGCAACTCATCGCACTGCCCCCAAGTCAGCCTGCCGCCATCAGCAGCGTTAAGGTATAAGCCTTTGACTTTGTCGTCGGTCTGGGCGTGGCGGATGGCTTCGGTTATCTCATGGAGACTGACAAACTCGTTGGAGGTTATCAGTTGTTGTAACTCATTGGGTGGCTGCTCGCAGTATTGGCGGTCAAGGTCTATCTGAACAAAGATGTTGTCTGGAACGGGTGAAGGGTCTTGGCTGACCGAGGAAACTGCGCTGACCAGCATACTCGCTACAACGAGAATGCCAATCATACTCAATGCTGCGGTTCCGATAATAAATCCCAATGCCGATGCAAGCATCGTCTTTCCAAAGCCCAAAGGCTGACGGGTGTTGTAACTTTCCATACTTGTAACTTAAATATGATTACGTAGATGACAATCAAGAGTGCAAAGGTACGAAAAAAATGAATGGAAAAGTGATATACCATGTTTTTTGTGTATTTTTGCAATGGTTTTTACAATAGTTTTTGTTAGAAATGAAACGTTTATTTGTATTGATTTTGATGGCGTCGGTATCGTTTGCGGTCTCGGCGCAGTGGTTTGGAAAAAAACAACAAAAGTCGTCAAAAGAGCCTTCGGCATCCGCTGAGATGGCAAGCCAATCCGACTCGGTACCTGGCATGCAGCGTTTGGACGAGGTGTTTCAGATGATTTTCGACAACTATGTGGAGTCGCCCAATACCAACAGTCTTAGCGAGACGGCCATCAGGGCTATGCTCAAGCAGTTGGACCCCCACAGTGTGTATATCCCAGCCCAAGACGTACAGCGTGCCAACGAGAGCTTGCAAGGCAATTTCGATGGTATAGGTATAACGTTTCAGATAGTAGATGACACTATCTGTGTGGGCGATGTGATAGAGGGTGGTCCGTCGCAAAAAGTGGGCTTGTTGCGGGGTGATAAGATTATTAAGGTGGATTCGTTCGCCGCTACGGGCGATAGCATCAAAAATTCATGGGTTATGAACCACTTGCGAGGCAAGAAGGGTACTACGGTGGTGCTTGAGGTGGTGCGCGATGGCGAGCATCATACATTTCATGTGGTGCGCGATAAGATTCCGATCTATTCTATCGACACTCATTTTATGATCGACGATACCATTGGCTATATACGTCTTACTCGTTTTGCGCGAACCAGCATGTCGGAGTTTAGCAAGGCGTTGAAGGATTTGAGAAAAAAAGGCATGAAGGCGTTGCTGTTCGACTTGCGCGACAATAGCGGTGGCTATCTTGATATTGCATGTGCGCTGGCTAACGAGTTTTTGAAAAAAGGAAGTCTGATTGTCTATACCGATGGCAGGGCAGTAAAACGTCAGAATACGGTAGCCAACAGCCGAGGCGGATTCCGCGAGGGTAGGCTGGTGGTGTTGGTTAACGAGAATTCAGCCTCGGCGTCAGAGATTGTGTCGGGTGCCATCCAGGATCATGATCGTGGATTTTTGGTAGGCCGTCGCACCTATGGCAAAGGGTTGGTGCAGCGGGTGTTTACACTCAAAGACGGCGGCCAGGTGCGGCTGACTACAGCCCGCTATTATACACCATCGGGTAGGTGTATCCAAAAACCATACGATGGTGGCACAGAGAAGTATCTTCGTGATTTGGCAGAACGGTATAAGTCGGGCGAGATGGTCAACCCCGACTCGGTTCATTTTCCTGACTCGCTGAAATACAAGACCGATGCGGGTCGTATTGTATATGGTGGTGGTGGTGTGATGCCCGATGTGTTTGTGCCGATGGACACGATAAAGCTTACGCCTTTTATGATGAAGTTGCGTAGCAAAGGGCTTTTTAATACCTGGCCTGCTCAGTGGGTGAACCAACATCGCAACGATGCCGCTGTCAAAGATTATGAGACCTTTTTGGCCAACTACGACTCGTTGAATATCGACACGCTGTTTGCTCAGTATGCCGAAAGCAAGGAGGTAATTCGTGATTACGAAGCAGAGGCGTCGTTGCCAGCTGAGCGGGTGGCACATAGCGACGAATATTTGCATTATCTGCTCAAAGCCAATGTGGCTCGTAACCTATTCGGTACAGAGTATTACTACTTTGTTATGCGCGACTTGGATAGGGAGTATCATCGGGCCATCCGTCTGCTCCGTGAAGGGAAATAGGGTAAGCGCATTCTTACTGAACTTGCCAAGAGAGAGATGTGTCAAAAAAAATGATGGCACCTCTCTCTCTCTTTATCTTCGATTTTGCAGATACCACTCTCTGAATATCTTTTTTGCGATGAGGTGTAACCTATTTGTAACGTGTAATAAATGTGGATTGTAACCTGTTCGATAGAAGATAATTTTTCCTATTCAAAAAAAACTTATTACCTTTGCAGTCGGAAACGAGTGTAGTGTTTCCGAAAGAAAGCGCTTTTGTCGCTTTATTCCTTGACTGAGAAACTGGACATTTCAAAAGAAACAAAGGGATAAAGTCGGATGAATCGCACGCTTGGATTGTATTCGTTCATTTTCACGATACGTCCTTCGCGGAGCAATTCCTTTGGATTTTATTTTTTGTTTCGGGGAGTCCAGCCCTTCAGTCGGAAATGAAGTCGCAATGAACGGCTCCGCTTTCTTGTGTTTTTCGTTTTTTGTCTCGTGAATCAGAGCCGGATTTACACAAAAAAATGTAAAACATGAAAAAAATTGTTGCACTTTTGGTTTTGATGATGTTTGTAGGCGTCTCGTTTGCCCAGCAAGATGCCAAGCAACTGTACAAAGAGCGGAAAGAGATTCAAAAGTTGGGTAAAAAGGAGTTGAAAGAGCGGGTATCGCGCCCCGTCCGCAAACAGGCAAAGCAGTTAAGTAAAGATGGGTGGAAAGTGGTTCCTGGTGCGCTGCCTATTGATAAGCAGTTGGAACGTAGCCAGCTGATGCAAAATGAGTTTGATGAGACGTTATTCCCCAAGTATGTTATAGCCAACGCACAATCAGTTGGCGGCAATTATGATGCCGCTAAGACAGCAGCCACCAGTCTTGCTATCACCAACTTGGCTGGTCAGATTCAGACCGAGGTGTCGGCACTTGTCGAAAATACTGTTGGCAATCAGCAGCTCTCGGCTGCGGATGCTGCAAGTATCACCAAAAGCGTGATGTCGAGCAAAAACGTCATAGCGCAGAGTATTGGGAGAACACTTGTTATCTTTGAGTGCTACCGCGAGTTGCCAACCAAAAACGTAGAGGTGACGGTTACTATAGCCTACGATGGCAAACGTGCCAAAGAGGCTGCCAAAGAGGCTGTACTCAAGTCGTTGGAGGAAAAAGGTGAGGATCTTCATCAACAATTGGACAACCTGTTGGGTTTTTAGTTATAGGTGGTTGAGATGAGATCTTTTTACAGAAACAGTTTGCTTGTGTGCGTACTGTGTCTATTTTGTGTGGTCTCGGTGGCTGCAGCGCAGAGCGCCCCTCCCGCTTGGATGGATGCTCAGGTTCGCGAAACTCAGTATTCAAAGGCACTCTATTACTCTGGTTTTGCTTTCGGCGAACGTCAGCCTGGTGAGAGCGTAGATGAGACTGTTCAGCGTATCAAAGATAAAGCCCGCACCGAGGCAGTGGCATCGGTGCAGGTCAGCGTGGAGCAAACCATCAATCGGGTGAACGAAAACAGTGTGCGAACATCAAACGGCACTACCGATGTCGTTACTAACGATAGGACGCATTCACACGCATTGCTGCAGAGTTCCATCAAAGACGTGCCAGGTCTTACCGTCGATTCGTGGGTTGACCCATCTACCAATAAGATTTGTGCTTTCGCTTACGTGAGTAAGATGGATCTGCAACGCAAAATCGAGAAGCGTATCACTGTCAACCTTACCAAGGTGAGTATGACCAAAGATCGAATCATCGACTTGTTGGGTAAGGGTGATAAGGCTCAGGCGCGTCAAGATGTGGCACAAGGACTCTCTCTGATAGCGGATGTCGAGGCAGACCAGATGACGCTGCTTGCCATCGATGCTTCGCTGACCAGCGAAGACTTGTCTGTGGCAGAAACCGAATCCTTGAAGAACGACTTTATAGCATTCGAGAGTCAGTTGGCACATGGTATCTATGTAAAATGCGATATCAATGCCACCCTTTTCGGCAAGCCGTATTCCCGATTGGCGCAAGCAGTCCGGAAGGGACTGTCGGATGCAGGGTGCTCGTTTGTTGATGACAGCAGCGCGGCAGACTGGGTTGTAAGTATTCAAGGATCGGCAAGAGAATACAACTCAGCACAATATGGCAGTACAACAGCTTATTTTGTCTATGTCGATGTGGATGTGTCCATGACAGATATGCGCAGTGGACTTGTAGTGTTCAGTGATCAGCTGTCGGAGAAAGGGTCGCATACACTCAGACTCGAAGAGGCTGCTCGTGAAGCCTACCGAAAAGTGGAGACAAAACTTTGTGAAACTATTAACAAACAAATAATTAAATGAAAATGAAAAGACTTTTTTTGTTAGCATTTGTGCTATTGTCGATGTCCTTCAGCACATGGGCGCAGGTGAA
>JAGHVA010000277.1 GCA_018064565.1 Candidatus Colimorpha onthohippi | reverse complement strand
ATACAAACCTGCACCCACGTGCCAATGTGGCGAGAGCGCATAACGTATAGCCACTTTTGGCGAGAGTGCAAGTGCTTGGTACTCGGTTTCGACAATGCCAGTCCAAACTCCCTTAACCGACGTGCCATCATCGGCTTGCAGTTCGGTGGAGTAACACTTCACGCGTGCGCAAGTCGTCATCCCCATGCTATTCACGCCGAAGCCTGCATACACTTGCCATTGGGCGGCACTGTCAATTGCCCACATGGCACCACCACCGACAGCCCATCCAAAACTGGGATCAAAACTCTTGATCTCGCGGATTTCGGCGGGGAATGGGGTAGGTGTAGCGGCTCCTACCACATAGCCTGCACGCACCAGCCACGCTGGTTGCGCGGCAAGATTGCACGCAGCAACAAACACTATATAAAGACAAACTGTAGCAGTGCAAAGTTTTTTCATATCATTGAAACAAATTGGGTTAGTAACATGATGCCGTTTTTTAACGGATGGCGATTTGCAGTTGGTCAACCATGAGGGTGCTACCTACAGCACCAGCGAAATCTTCGCCGCTTTGGCTCGATGAAGCCACTATGGTGAGGCTATAGCCCCCTTGACGCAACTTGTCGGGGTCGATATGCTTGCCTGGACGCAGCACAAACGGCACTTCGAAATGGCTCCACCCAAGTGTGGCTCCCTTCTGTTCTCCCTCCAAACGGGCGAGTGCCACAATATTGGCGTTGGTGGGACTTTGCACGTTGTCGCCATACAAGCAAGGGTCAACTTCGGTAACTTCGAAAAAGACTGCATAAATGGCACAACTATCCGCCATGCCTATTACCTCGCGCAAGCCACTGGGTGAATCAGCCTGATAGACGGTGTAGTGGCTGCCAGGTGTGTATTGGTACCATCCGCTGAGCAGCAGCGGCACATATCGGAATGGTATGCCGAAGCAGGTGGCGCGTAACGGAGCCACCAGAACCTGAGAGAAATCAAAATGTCCTAAAAAAATGTTACCTGCCGCTAATGGTTTGCCTGCCATAACACCCAATGCACCCGTGGAGCGGGTAGTAAGACAGACACAGCCACCCTGTCGTCCATTGGCACTCCATGCCGTAGGGTATCCTTGCGGTGTGTCGGCACCGCCCGTCCAGGCGAAGCCATCGTTGCCTGACGCCCAGTCAAACGCCACCTCGCCAGCGGTGTTGCGTTCATAAAGCACGTGGAACCCCGACTTGGAAAGGCGGTAATTGTCAAAATTAAAACAGATTACACCACCTGTGGTATCGAGTCCGCCATCGGTAACACGCACTGGGTAACGCTTGCTCCACCTGCCACTCTGCGAGGTAACGGTATAATACTGCGTGGCACGGAAGTCGCGCACCGTTCCCGAGGCGGGCTGCATGGTAGCACCTTTGGAGATCGTAAAATGGGGAGCCAGTCGTGAGAGGTCGGTACCTTCACGCACGATGATGGTTATCGAGTCGTTCAACACTTCGGCATCTCGACTTTGCACGTCGCCTTCTAACCAGCAACTCACTATGTCTGCCTCGTTTTCCAGCGGCTCATCCTTGATGCAGGAGATCTGTGTTAAAGCAATCGCAAAAACGAACAAGATATACCTTTTCATGATTTCTTAGATTAGTTAAACTTTACTCGACAAGAGGATTTGTAAGGGTGTATATTGCCCCAGTTTTCTTTTTGTATCAAAGCACTATCTCTATTGTATGAGGCATGGTGGAGGAGAGCTCGGGCAGCGGCACTACCACAGCATGGTCTATCAGGCGGCACTGCGTTGGTGTCACGGTGCCATCGACCACCACTTTGTGAGGCTGCGTGGCAGCACCTTCAACCACCACCTCGATTTGTCGAGTGGCAAAAGCCCCATCAAAATCGCCCTTACGTGCGCCGATGGTGATAGTGAGTTTATTGCCCGACCGCTGTTTGTCAAAAGTAGTGAAGGCATACGCCGAAGCGGTATAAGCTTGTGTGGTCTCGTCGTCCTCATAGAGGGCATAGGTGGCTTTTCCGTTGCCTGGCACCACAAGCAGGCGCAACGCATTGGAGCGTTGTTGCAGGTTCTGAGTGCCCTCGGCAGCAAGGGGGAGAATGCTGCCAGCCTTGACATACCACGGATTTTCGGCAATGGTGTAGGTCAGTTGTTGAGAGGTGCCGCCACGGTACATGGTGTGTTTCGCCATGTCGTACCAGTCGCAACCCTTAGGGAACCACATGTCGCGCCGAGCCATCCCCGTAAGGCTGTCGGCAGGTTGGCAGATGGCGGTGGCGAGGATGAGGTCGCCAAACATAAACTCCTCGCGCTCGCTGTAAGCACGCTGTTCTTCGGGGTAGTCGTAGTAGAGCGGACGGCAGATGCTGATGCCGCTGTCGTAGGCTTGGCGCGATGCGGTATATATATAAGGCGAAAGTGCATAGCGCAGTACGATGGCTGCCTTCATATACTCATAATGCGTGGGATAACTCCAAATACGACGGTCGAGCATGGCACTCTGCGTGGAATGGGTTTTGAAGATAGGCGTGAACACACCATATTGCAGCCACCGTGTGAAAAGTTCGGGATTGGTAGGATGGTCTTGATGCTGCATGTGACCTCCGATGTCGTGCCCCCAGTAGCCGTAGCCTACATTGGATGCTGTGGCGGTGAAATAGGGAAGGAACTGCAGCACTGCCCAATCGTCGTAGGTATCGCCTGAAAAGCCAAGTTGGTAGCGGTGCGACCCCAGTCCACCCCAGCGGTGGTAGATGAAGGGGCGCGGGGCGGCAAGACCCTGCTGTTTGGTGCGGCGCACCTTGTCGTTGAAGAAGGTGTAGTTAAGCCAGAATGTATTGCTGAGGCTATCTACATACTTGCTGTACTTCCACTGCTGCCAGTCGAGCCACCAAAAATCGACCCCCTGCGTTTCGAGGGGATGAATGACGCTGTTGAAATAGGCATCTGCCCACGCCTGCTGACAGATGCGAAACGGTACTGGTGCAGTGTATCCTTCGGAACCGCACTGTGTGGTGTCCTCCTGTCCGACAAAGTGATAAGGAGTGTTGCCATAGACGTAGCCATTCGGCCCATCATAGTCGGAGGTTCGGCTCAGGTAGTCCTTCGTAAACGAGCGATAGCAGTCCTCATAGGTCTGCACGCCCGACGCGGGGTGCAAGTTAAGGGCTGTCTTGAGGTGCATGGAATGCAGGTCGTGGAGAAAACCTTCGGGATTATGGAATAGGTCGCGGTTCCATGTGTAGCCTGTCCAGCCGCGGCGTTGGCCAAACTGGTCGCGTCCGTGCAGTTTGGTCATCGGCTTCCACGTCTCGTGCCAGTCCATATCCACAATGAACACATCGATAGGTATCTGGCGCTGGCGCATCTCGTTGGCGAGTTCCAGCATCTCGTTGTCGGTGTATATCCAGTAGCGACTCCACCAATAGCCCAAAGTGTACTTTGGCGGCATGGGGATGCTGCCGCAAATGCGAGTGAAGTCGTGCAGGGCGGACTTGTAGTCGTGGCCGTATGCAAAAAGATAGAGGTCGCGAGATGTGGCATCGGTATGGCGTGGTTCGACCCACTCGCCCCAATCAGAACTGTCGGGACGAAGCACATGTCGGCGGCTCTCATCGACGACCGCCCAGCCGTTACGCGACAGCACTCCAGGTTCCAAATAGTTGTCACGATAACTGATGCAGGAGTAGCCCGTACACCCGTCAAGGGTACGCGTGGTGCCCATCAGGTTGCCTTCATCGGCATCGCCATAGTGCCACACCACCTTTTTGCTGCCCATCTTAAACTCTGCCTGCAAAGAGGCGGGGGAAAATGTTCCACCACGGTAGGTAAGTGTGAGTGCCCTCGTAGTTATGGTGAGCACACCACCGCGCTGTTGCTTGGAATAAGTAGGCACTGGCATGCGGCGGTTGACAACGGCCAAGGTGGCGCAATCCTCGAAATGCCCATCGGGCGCATACTCCATACGTATTAAGCGGTCGGTAAGGACGGTAAATCGGGCATTGCCCGACACTACCACGGCACGTGGGTCGGCTTTGGAATCGAACTGTGCCGCCACGGTACCAAACAAACTGAAAATCACCGTTAGTACTACCAAACGGCGAAATAAATGAGAAGTGAACACGATTTTAATATTTATGAGTTACTATGTAGCAGGTGGACAAAAAATACGTTTATTTTATCAAGGTTGTTTTCTCGCTTCGGCAAGTATAGACTGCAGTTGCCCTCTGAACACGGCTTAACGAAAGTGACTATTGCGAAACGGCAAGCGCCTCAGCGAATAACAACTACAGCGAACAGCAAAGCGATGAAAGACGCACGCCTTACGAAAATTTCGTTAAGTGTTGGAGATTGCTGAGCTTTGATGAAGCAGAATATGTATGGGATGGTGTGCAGGCTGGCGTATGGTTTGCAGCGTTGTTAGTTTTTTGTTTTGTTTTGTTGCTTTGTCAAGAATACCGATTCGTTTATCTTGCCACAATGTGAGAGGATAATCATTGCAATTCCTAATAAGATAAAAGGTATGCTGAGTATTTGCCCCATATCCAACAGCATGCCATTCTCAAAATCTACTTGGTTCTCCTTTACAAATTCTACCAGCAGACGGACTCCAAAAAGTGCCACAAGCCACCATCCAAAGAGACGTCCATTGTGCAGATTGCCTTTTTTGCGCAGATAGACGGCGTAACTTACCGCAAAAATGATAAGATAGGAGATGGATTCGTACAATTGTGTGGGATGTTTAGCCACCGTTTCACCATTACGTTCAAATATGAACCCCCATGGCAGAGATGTCTCGTGACCATAAATCTCGGAGTTAAACAAGTTACCCAACCGGATAAATGCGCCTCCTAATGCCACCACGATGACTAATCGGTCCAGAATCCACCAGATATTGATATGGTGTTTGCGGTAAAAGAGATACAGTGCAACTAAAATACCGATGGCAGCTCCATGACTGGCCAATCCTTGATATCCAGTGAAGTGTCCTGTAGCTAAATTGATGGGCAAGAAAATTTCGAGCCAATGATCGGCTGTGCAGAAATAATCGGGCTCATAGAACAAGCAATGACCCAACCTTGCGCCAATTAGGACAGCCAAGAATATATAGATAACCAGCGAGTCCAAATATTTAGAGTCAACATTAGACTGCTTGAACATCTTGCTCATGATGTAATATCCGAGCAGGAAAGCGAGCAGAAATCCCAGCGAGTACCATCTTACACCAAATGATCCGATATTGAATATGATGGGGTCAACGTTCCAATGTATCATAGCGTAACCTTTTTATTTTGAAAAATAGTGAACAAACCATAGGGGCTTGTTCACTATTGTTTTGTTATTTTTCAGTTATTGTGGAGAAAAAACTTATTTGGCATAATTGATGGCGCGTGTTTCGCGGATTACCGTTACTTTGATTTGACCTGGATACGTCATCTCGTTTTGGATTTGGCGTGAGAGGTCGTAGCTGAGTTGGTTGGCCTCGTTGTCGCTAATCTTGTCAGCTCCAACGATTACGCGCAGTTCACGACCAGCTTGTATGGCATAGGTCTTGACAACTCCAGGATAGGTAAGTGCCATTTCTTCCAATTTCTTGAGTCGGTTGATGTAGGCTTCGACTACTTCGCGGCGAGCTCCTGGCCGAGCTCCGCTGATGGCATCGCACACCTGTATGATAGGAGAAATTAGGTTGGTCATCTCTACCTCATCATGGTGAGCTCCAATGGCGTTGCAGATATCAGGGTGCTCTTTGTATTTCTCAGCCATCCGCATACCGAGTATGGCATGTGGAAGTTCGGCCTCGGTTTCGGGTACCTTACCTATGTCGTGGAGCAGGCCAGCGCGTTTTGCCATTTTGGGATTCAAGCCCAGTTCAGAAGCCATGGTGGCAGCCAAGTTGGCTACTTCGCGTGAGTGCTGCAACAGATTTTGACCATACGATGAGCGGTATTTCATACGACCAATCATACGCATCAACTCGTGGTTGATATTTTGGATGCCGAGGTCAATACAAGTACGCTTACCGACTTCGACAATTTCCTGTTCAATCTGACGGCGGGTTTTGGCAACTACCTCCTCAATGCGTGCAGGGTGAATGCGGCCATCGGTTACAAGTTTGTGGAGCGATAGGCGTGCTATCTCACGGCGTACGGGGTCAAAGCCACTGAGGATGATTGCGTCTGGCGAGTCGTCGATGATAACCTCAACGCCCGTCAAAGCTTCAAGTGTGCGGATGTTGCGACCTTCGCGCCCGATGATGCGACCTTTGACTTCCTCGTTTTCGAGGTTGAACACGCTTACGGTATTTTCGATGGCATGTTCGGTGGCAGTTCGCTGGATCGATTGGATGACGATTTTCTTGGCTTGTTCGTTGGCGGTCATCTTAGCTTCTTCTACGATGTCAAGGATGTTGGCTGCCGCTTCGTTGCGGGCTTCGCCCGTCATCATTTCGATTAGTTGTTGTTTGGCCTCGTCGGCGCTAAGTCCGGCTATATGTTCAAGTTTGGAAATACTCTCCTTGTGAATTTTTTCTATTTCTGCATTGCGTTTGTTGAGTACTTCGATTTGCTTGTTGAGGTTTTCGCTCACACCTTTGAGTTCGTTGCTTTTCTTTTGCAACTCTTCTACCTTTTGCGAGAGATTCTGCTCGCGCTGCTTGAGTTTTTGCTCAATCTCGCGCAGTTTGCTGTTTTGCTCGTTTACCTGCTTATCATACTCACTTTTGAGTTGTAGATACTTCTCTTTGGCTTGCAAGATTTTTTCTTTCTTGATTACCTCGCTGTTGGCCTCAGCATCTTTCAGTACCTGTTGGCTTTTGGCGAGCAAGCGATTACTTAACACGGTAGATGTAGCCCATATGCCAGCACCAGCACCTACCAAAACGGCGATAATGATAAATACTATTGTCATAGTAGTGAAAATAAGATTAGTTTATGGGAACCGCCGTGCCTTTTTTTATCAAAACCTGCATCGCACCCTCCGGGAGTATTGATAAACTCGGGGAATAATTTAGGATTTGAGAGCCGGGTGTCTCAGCCGTACAACCTACCCACCCATGAGCTTGCTCGGTAAATGAATGGTGTTGAGTTTACAAACTGTTTCAGGATTGATGCAGGATGATTTGCTGTATTATTCCTATGTCGTTGATAAGAAAAATAGATAGTGCGGTGAGAGATAACGTACGAATCAATTGTTAGATGTCACAGTCTGAATCTTTGGTAGCAGCACTTAAAGTGCTCACGATACCTTTGAGTTGTTTTTCCAGATTTCTGTCCCGCTCCTCTAATACATTTTGGGTGCTGTCAGCTTTTTCTTGTATTTGATTCTGTAAGTTTTTTACCTGTTGTTGCAATTGAGTCAAACTCAGTGCCTGCTTGATTGCAACCATGGCCAGAACATCTTGTTGGTCTTTGCGATAGAACTTTTTGGCAAAAACTTGAGCTTCGTTATTCAGTTGAAGAGCAGCATCTTTCACGATTTCAACGTCGGAGGTATCTACTTGGAGGTCGTAACTGCGGCCCATAATTGAAACTGTGATGCTTGTGCGTTCCATGTGAGATACTTTGGTCTATTTAGAACTTTGCAGTAGTTCTATGCTGCTGTCGATTGTACTGATGATTTGGTCTATCTGTTTCTCTATCAACTCAGGATAGCCATTGGCTTGAGGCGTATTCCGTAGTTTAATAAGTTGTTGATTTTCTTGTTTTAAATTATGAATTGTTATATTTTGTTGTTGAATATTTTTTTGAAGTTGTTGTATGGTGTCGGCTTGCTGGTTAACTATTGATCGCAACCGCAAATGCGTGGTAGCTAAAGTAGCAGCAACGCTCTCTAATTCATTTACAGTTGATTGAAGATTAGACATATCAGTGCCTGCATCACCTTACAAATTCAGCTGCAAAGATACATTTTTTTTTGAATAAGGAACATACAAAAATGTGTAGCTTCCAAACAGCAGTTTGTTGATATTCCTTATGACGGTGCATAACGGCTTTTTTTTTGTTGTTTTTTAGTATATTTGCAAATTATTTGTTCGTATTGTTCTTTTTTTACAATCAAATGAAAAATAGCTGTTTATTTCCTGTTTTTTTATTGCTTCCGATTTTGTTTTTCTCGTGTGGTAAGTCAAACCTTGACCAGATAGAGGGAGACTATTTGTACCATTTGGGAGGGTCGGTGGCACTGCTTAGCGAACTGCCTATGTGTGATACCATCTGGGTTCCGTTAGTTACCGAACATGGCCAGTTGTGCTGCCGGGTTTTGAACGATGATTCAAAAATCAATGTCTCATTTATGCCGCTGATTTCAGCTCCGTACAGCAATGAGGCAGAGGTTTGTGGCAGCAAGATTTCGTTTGTAAACGCCAAAAGACGTTTTGTTAAGGGGCTTTATAATTTTTCAGGGTTGGTAGATGATTATTCATTTGAGGCAGAGGTGTTTTACAAAGGCGATGGTTGCTACAGAGATGGTGTGATTACAATGGACTTAGTGTATGAGGGGTCGGTTTTTGTAAATGGCGTTAGTTACGATATTGTGCAGAGCGATGTGGAGTTGGTGGCTACCCAGAATGAATAGACCGATGTGGATAGGATTTTTTAACAAACAATTAGCATTTATGAAACGTTGCTTATGGATATTTGGAGTGGCTTTGCTACTTGTGTCGTGCAAATCGAAGATAGAAAATCATGACAGTCGTGTTGTGGTCAGTGTGATGCGGGTAGGTGATGCGTTGCAGGCTGGTACTTCATCGGCTTTTGGCATATGTTATGTGGGGCAGGTAGCGTCTAATCGCAGCACATCGGTATTTGCATCGTGTACGGGTACTTTAACTCGGTTGCACGTCCGTCAGGGGCAACATGTGGCGGCAGGGCAGGTTTTGGCATCCATTCACAGCGAGACGTTGCAGTCGGCATACGACATCAGTCGAGCCTCGTTGGAGCAGGCGCAGGACGCTTTCGGCAGGGCTAAACAGGTATATGATGCAGGAGGCATGACAGAGTTGAAGTGGGTAGAAGTCAAAACTAAGTTAGCGCAGGCAGAGGCTGCTGAGCGTGCTTCTCGTAGGCAGCTGGAAGATTGCAAGGTGGTGGCACCTTATAGTGGTGTGGTAGGAGAGTTGGTGGCGGTTGAAGGGATGCATGTAACACCCGCAACTCTGTTGGGTGTCGTCGTAGATGCTAAGAGTGTTGAGGTCGATTTTTCGGTTCCAGAGAATGAGTTGTCTGCTATCAAAGTTGGGCAGCCGTTGAACGTCTATCTGCCTGCCATTGGCGATACGCTGTCTGCCGAAGTAACGGTCAAAGGGGTTGTTGCCTCGCAGTTGGCACATGCTTACAACTGTGTTGCCCGATTTATGCATCACTCTTCGCAGGTAATGCCAGGAATGACATGCAAGGTGTATGTCAAACAGCAGGTCGATAAGATTGATAAGTGTGCGACTGCGTGTCAAAATCTTGTGGTTATCCCATCATCGGCCGTGATGACAGATGTTGATGGACGTTATGTATGGGTTGTTGATGCAGATAGTATTGTGCAGAGGCGTTATGTAACCATAGGTGGTTACGAAGGTAGGGGTGTTGTAGTTACTGAGGGATTGCAGAACAATGAGTTTGTGATAGTAGAAGGATTTCGTAAGGTTTCTACAGGCATGAAT
>JAGHVA010000098.1 GCA_018064565.1 Candidatus Colimorpha onthohippi | reverse complement strand
CAGCAATATCTAACAACGTCAACTGAATATAATCGGTTAGGCCGACTGGCGTTTACTTGGCGACGAGTCCACCATCCATAAGGTAGTGACCGCCGGTGCAGAAACTGGACGCATCTGAAGCGAGGAAATAAACCAATTCCGCCACTTCTTCAGGTTTTCCAGCTTTCCCGCGTGCATACAACTTGTTCTCCGCATCCCAGTAGTCCTCAACACTGCAGTTGTTTACTTTTGCAAAATCCTGGAACAAATTGTCAACCAGTGATGTTCTGATTGTGCCAGCACAAATGGCGTTGACACGGACGTTCTTCGGTCCGAGGTCAATGGAAAGGCTGCGGGTAATTTGTCCCAATGCCCCTTTGGTAAGACCGTATGCGAAGCTGTTGGCCTTTCCAACAAACCACTGGTCGGAACAATTGATTACAACGCTGCCACCTCCAGCTTTCACGATGTGCGGGACGGCTTCGCGCAGGGTATTCACAGTGCCGTAGATATTGGTTTGAATCATCAGGTCAAGCTGTTCGTCCGTTATGTCAAGCAACGTGTTGCACCTGTGGATTCCAGCGTTTGCGAAGACGCTATCCAACCTACCAAAGCGTACAGCCGTGGCTTCTACGGCTTTATGGATATCTGCACGTACTCTCGTGTTTCCTTCGATGAATAATACATTGCAGGGATTGCCCAACTTCTCCAGCAACGTCTCCGCTGCCTCAACATTTATGTCCATAAATCCTACATTCCAGCCTTCGTATGAAAATTTTACAACGCTTGCTGCTCCAATTCCAGTAGACCCTCCGGTGATGAATATTGTCTTCATATCAGTTCTGTGTGATTAACGTGAAATATATTTTGAAGTTCAACTTGACCGAGTGTCAAATATCGCAATCATTTTCTGTAATCATTCGAGAGATGGGATTAATATTCACATCTCAAATTTTTTTATCAGCCGCACTCACTCTCCAGCCTTAACGCAGATTACAAATGAAAAACGATATTAGACAAACGTACTAACACCATATTTTAAGAACTTTACGCACCCAAGCAATCAATCAAACAAACACAACTATATAATTGTTAAATCGTTGCACGATACTAAATCATACTTTAGCAAATGCCAACTGCTCAATAATATTTATTTTTTCGGTAGTTGAGAGCAATCCGTCAATCCAATGGATTTTTGTTCCAGCACGTTCAGTATGACGCAACCATGTCATCTGACGTTTGGAGAAACGGCGGATATCGGTAAATAGGTTCTCATACATTTCTTCATACGAGCACTGTGAGGTAAGATACCTCGTGATGTGTTTATATTCCAACCCATACCGCAGCAACCTCTCAATTGGAACTCCTTGGGTAATAAGCCGCTGCACTTCATCTATCATGCCTTCTTGCAAACGCTTGTTCAGTCGCTGTTCAATACGGCTTACCACTATCTCACGTGGGTAACAAACAGCCACCACAACGTGGTTTAACGATGGCATCACGTGGTAATCATCTGGATGAAGACGCTGATACTCTTGTATCTCCAATGCTCTAATCAGCCTATCTCTTGTCTCTGTGTCTGTATGATTATGCAACTTGATATATGATGCCAACCGCTTTGCAAGATCTTCGTCGCTGCAATTTTCAAGTGTTTTACGATATTCCATATCAACTGGAGCGTTGGACAATTGATACTCACGAACAATTGAGTCGATATACATTCCAGTACCACCACACATGATAGGGATATGACCAGCATCCACGATACGACGATATGCGTTTAGAAAATCGCGTTGAAACTGATATACATTATATTCCTCGCCTGCCTCACAGATATCAATCAGATGATACGGAACGCTGCGACCCTCCACGACATACTCTGACAAATCCTTCCCTGTCCCAATATCCATACCCCGGAATACCTGGCGAGAATCGGCACTAATTATCTCACCATCATGACGCAAAGCTAAACCCACAGCAAGTGCAGTTTTTCCGCATGCCGTGGGTCCAGTAATAGTAAGTAATGTCTGCACCACTTAAAAATATCTAATCTAACGGGCTTAATCTAAGAAATATATCTTACCCCGCTGTTTGTCAAACTCATATTCTCCAAATTGAGCCAAACCTTTGCGACTGATGATAAATTTGTACTCAACACCTTTCACAATTACCACCTCAATATTATGTAATTTCTTTTGACCAATCTGAAGTTCCTTAAAAATCACTGTAGCACGATCCAAGATATTTCCTTCTGGATCGAAGGCATTGTCACGATCGGGGAAGTCCTCTTTGTTGATACGCCGTTGATACAAGAAACTCATAGCTTCTTCCCACGACATGGAGATAGGCTCGTTATACCGTTCATCCACCAACATAGGCGTTTGCGACCCGTTGACAATACAATTGATCTCACCCTTTGCCGAATGAATCATTGTAACATTGATTACGTCCTCACTATGGATAATCTCTGGAAGAGATTCTTCTTCCTCGATTGGCTTGTTGACCAAGTCTATCACACGACCATCTTCCGTCTGTTTTGCCAAAGGTGTATCCGATACCATATTATCTATCAGGCGCTTACTCACATAATCGGTACGCAACACCTTAAATTCTATACGACGATTCAGCATGTGAGCAGCCTCCTGATGATTGCCTTCGGGCAAATGGCTGATGTAGTCGCATTCCATCAATGTACCTTCCGAAAAAGTGTATGCCTCACCATCTATACGGACTATCACATCTTTGTCGAGCAATCTGGGCTCACGCTCGCCGTAACCTTTCGCAACCATACGATCGCGTTCAATACCGCGCGACACCAGATAATCCACCACACTTTGAGCTCTGCGTTGAGACAACGTATCGTTTGTCAGTCCAAGGAACGGACGACAATCCGTATGTGCCCTGATTTCCACAACTAAACTGGGATTGTTGACCATCACAAGATACAAATCCATCAACGAATCCATAAACTCCTCTTTCAAATCCCATTTAGACAAATCGTAGCGGATTTCTGGCAAAACGATAGCCTGACGAGGCACAGGTTCTATACGGAAATCATGCACAATATCCTTATTTGTGTTATATCCGCGAGTACTCTCCGAGCCATCAATAGTAAAATAATCCACTTTTGACACAATCAACTTATACACCACATTCCGGCGCACGATGTCCGACCCAAAACGATACCGACCTTGGGCATCGGAGTAGGTGTCATTCTCCGAACCATCTGAACCTATCAACTTAACTTTCGCATCTGACACAAGTTGCATTGATTTCTCGTCACGGATAGTACCTTGAATTGAATAATTCAGCGGGTCAAGTGTAAAATAGAATAGGTCGTCATTGATATTGTCAATTTTTTTACCCTTGTTCTCAATATTCTTATTGTGAGGGTCATCAAACGGGCGGTTTGATGAGAAATAGCCACGCTCTTCGATAGGGCTGGTCTCATCGTCAGGGTAATAAAGGATACTCATCTCGTCGAAACTTGAGTTGATGGGTACTCCCAAATTTTTAGGTTCTGATGCGTACGTTCCACTAACCTCAGTACGGAAAAGATCCATTCCACCCACACCAGGAAGGCCATTGGACGAGAAATACATCACCGAGTCGTACCGCAAGATAGGGAAGACCTCGCGACCAGCCGTATTGACAGCCGACCCCAAGTTAACAGGCTCGCCAAAATCTTCATCGGTATTATTTCGATGAGCCACCCACAAGTCGTAGTCGCCCTGTCCGCCAGGCATATCCGACGAGAAATAGAGTGTCAAGCCATCGCTCGTAACAGCAGGATAAAGATAGTTGTACGAGGTATCGCCCAAATAAACCCGCTGTGGCTCACCCCATTCCTCTTCAACGATCTCACCTTTCTTACGTTTTTTCTTTTTTGCAGGTTTCTTCGTATCTTTCTTGGTCTGCTGACCATCTTTACCCACTTTGCTATTTTTCTTTTTGGTGGTATTATCTACTTCTGGTTCTTCTTTCTCGCCATAAGTGGACTTATATATGTAGCAACCCTGCGTTTGATTTTTGCGAGCATCACATCGAGAGAAATAAACAGTCCTGCCGTCGGGAGAAAAACAAGGCTCACCTTCGTTAACAGAAGTATTGATGCGACCTTTGGTATCGAACGACTCTGGAGTAGCCGACCACTCTCCTCTACGGTCGCAGAACACATAATACAAATCAGAGAATGCCTGTCCTGTCCAAGCATCCACATCGCCATCTTCAGAATTTCCAAACCGAGAAGAGGTAAATACAAACCGTGTGGTATCGCTCCCCCAAAAACGAGGTGCCCAGTCGTTATATTCCGAATTCCATTTGGTAACACGGGACACATGATGACGGGTTCGGTTGTTGATCAGCTCACTCACATAGATGATAGAAGCTTTCCGACTTCTTCCCAACTGGTCATCAGGAACCAAATTCAAATACTCACCATACATATTGTCCGCCTCCTCAAACTTACCCTCAAAACGGTACATCTCAGCCAAATAGAAATAGACCTTAGGTTCTGTATTGTAATATTTGCTGCCTATCAAGCGACGATAGATGCTTTCCGCTTTGGGGAAATTGTGTGTCAACCGGTAACACTCACCCATCTGGAAATATATACGGTTTTTCTCTATCTTGTTTGAGCCTACCTTACGATAAGCCTCCTCATATTTCTCAAGAGCATCAAGATATTGTTTTTGGTTAAAGAGTTTATCTGCCTTTTCCGCTAAACTAACCTTATCCGCCAGTGCCACAGGCACAAAAACAAAGGCGATTAGCATGAAAACAAAGATTTTTTTGACCATTTTCATATGACGTGTGTTGTATTTATCAAGGCATCTATATTCCTCGTAATCAATATACTAAAGTGCATAATACAACAATATACTATGCACACAATAAGCACGCTAAAGTACAACTTTTTTTTGAAAACCAGTGTTTTTTTACCTTTTCCACCCGTTTGTTTGACTCAAAAGTTGCATTTCTTATTGGAACTTATCAGCTACATCTTCAACTGAGCCAGATAAGTACACGCCTCTGGTCCGAGATTA
>JAGHVA010000246.1 GCA_018064565.1 Candidatus Colimorpha onthohippi | reverse complement strand
AATTCAACGTAAGGATGGTCCTCGACCAAGAAGAAATCTCTGCCTTCTTCCGCCTCGTAAAGGAAGAAAAGGAAGAAGAATAGTAGGCATGTTATTATTTGATTGGTTAACGCCTTAGTTGATGATTCTATAAAAAAACTATGGTCAAACATAAAATAATCAAAATTTATGAAAAAAGTTAGATATATATATTTTTTGATTGCAGCTATATGCACTGTTTTTTTCCTCTCCAGTTGCGCATCTTCAAATGGTCTTGGTTCAACCAAGGTAAACATGACTGTCAGTCAGTTAGCCTCCAATTTCAAATTAACGCGCAATCCGTTAAATAATTTTAGTGGAACGAATCGCGGGCTTGTCGTAAAGGTAAAAACTACGAATCTTCAGAGTGAGGGATTTACAGCAGACCTAACTGGTTCAAGCATCTTCACGCCTCATATTGTATCCTATGTACGCAACATGGGTATGACTGAACAGAATACCACAACGGATTATGTATTGATTGTCACGCAAGAAAAAATTACCATTGATACTTGGTCAGGCGGAAATCAAGTAAATATCACCGTGAATTTGACCGACAACAACGGAGAGTCCCTATTTACTCAGCGTATATCCCAAGATGGAAAAAATGCGCTTAACCTATACAATGGTCTCTGTGAGAGCTTTACGTTGGCTTTAGAGCAAGTCAACTGGCAAGAGATAGCATCTTATCTGCGTAAGCCTTCCAAGGATGCTCGCGACGAGCCAGATGTGGAGGTGCGTGGCAACGGCAATACAGCACTGGAGCAGACCATCGTACGCTGGGATGTGCAGTCGCGCCCTCAAGGGGCTGACCTTTTCTGGCGCGTGGTTTCCAAAACTCCTGAGGTGAAGAACACCAACAACAAGTACCTCATGACGACTCCCTACGAGGCTACAAAGTCGTTAGACATCAAGGGACTCACCTATCAGACCGCTGGCGACGTGCGCATCATCCTACGCTGCGAGAAAAACGGATATATGCCGCAGGAGAAGGAATTCAACGTAAGGATGGTCCTCGACCAAGAAGAAATCTCTGCCTTCTTCCGCCTCGTAAAGGAAGAGGAAGAATAGTATTCTCCAATGCAGGGAATCGCTCACCGTACCGAGCGATAAAACATAATAACGGGACCAGTTGGTGTTGCACAACTGGTTCCGTTATTGTTTAATCGTTAGTCATTAGGGGCGACTTATCAAAAGCAATACACAATAACTTGGATGACCTAAAATCCACCACCGATTGCAGCTCAGCCGACCTTTATCAAATCCTTTTGTGCTGTAAAATGAGGCAGGAACCGCTTGCACAACGGGATACAAGCGGCGGACAGCGCCACCACAACAACAAGTATGATGTAGCTTCGCACCGCAATGCTACTCGAAGAAAAGAGGGTATCCACAAGAGGTGCTACCAGATTGATGAGCGGGCAATGCAGTACGAGTATGATGATAGAATACCTCCCCACATACGAGACAACAGGGAGATGCTTCACCAACTTGCAAAGCATGGTGAGAAAGTAAATCCCAGCAAAGCTACATAAATACACAAAAAGCGTGTTCAAGACAAACATATTTGTACGCAAGTCAAGCACATATATATTACGTATATACAGATAGACGATGGATGAAAAGGAGACCACGAGCATGACTATCGACTTCCAACCAACTCTTGAAGTAAGAATCGAAGCGTACCTATTGGCAACATATCCGCTTACAAAAAAAGGCATGGATACAAGGGCGGTATCAAGATACAACGGCATCGCAATGGAATGCCGCCGCAAGAGCCACCCTACAAAGCCACACAGTATTGAGAGAAAAATAATCAGGTAAGGTTTGAACTTGTCATATCTGCATTTCTCAACAATCCAAACCAAGCCGAAGGCGAGAATATTGATAACAAAAAGGCTAAAGAGAAACCACAATGCAATGTTGTATGGAAATCCGTTGGAGACAATCTCTCGAAAGTTGTCAAATGCTGGCATCAAAGAGAACGTGCTGGTATTACATGCAAAAAGCACTACGGGCAATGCCATCGACAATAGGAGATGCCAGAATAGGAATGGCAGCAAAAGCCGATTGACTTTTTTAAGCACAAAAACACGAAAACTGCCGTAGGTCTTAAAAAAACAACCCGCTTAAGAAAAAGTAGAACGGTATTCTAAAAGCAGAGCAGGCGTTAGAGAGGTTCAACGACAGATGATATGGCAAAAACTGCGCATGGTTTAATACTACCAAGAGGATGCAAACACCCTTAGCGAGGTCGATAAAATCAATTCTTTGCTGCATGGGAGGTTATTTTTTTAGTTAAAGAGGCATACTTTATGGTGTAACGCTTCAAAATAATCTCAATCGCCACGCATTGCGCCAATGTAAACTACCCTATTACTTTTGAGTTATTTTTTTCGGAGCAACATACTATCGGTTACGCCATATATGTGTACTTATCGTTCCGACGGCAAAAATACGTTTATTTTACCTTGAAGCCTAACAAAAAAAAACAACTGTAACCAATAGGTTTTGACCGAAAGAATACTAATAAAAAAGGAACCCAACTTCTTTGTCAGATTCCTTCTGGCGGAGAGAAAGGGATTCGAACCCTTGGACCCCCAAAAGAGGTCAACGGTTTTCGAGACCGCCCCGTTCGACCACTCCGGCATCTCTCCTTCAATTTAAGAACATACGTCCCGAAAACGGTTGCAAAAGTACTAACTTTTTTCCGCACCAACAAAAAAAACATTTTTTTTCGTATTTTTGCATCTTCAAAACACACATTTTCACATGAAAAAAAATATACTCATTGTTTTATTATCGGTTATAAATTTGGCTACTATGGCTCAATATAAACCATATTCTATTGAAGATTTCACTCAAAACCGACTGTTCCGCATTGGTTCTGCACCTCGCGGAATCCCGATGAACGACGGATTACATTATGCCCTGAAAGAGGCTTCTGGAATTGTGCTATACAACTACACCACAGGACAAGCGTCCGACACTATCTGCCGATTCAAAGAGTTTCCCGATGCCCCTGTATTTAAGACCATGCAGTTTGACAGCGAACAAAAGCAAATCTTACTCTCTGCAAACACCCAATACATCTATCGCCGCAGCCATGTAGATGACTATTACTTATACAATATTGAACGGCACACCTTACAAAAAATCACCACCAACGGTCGCGTCAGCCTGACCCAATTCTCGCCCAATGGCAAGATGATTAGCTATGTACGCAACAACAACTTATATTATATCGACATTGAGACCTTTACCGAACATGCCGTAACTACCGATGGCAAACACAATTACATCATCAACGGCAGCACCGACTGGGTGTATGAAGAGGAATTTTCCATAACCCAAGGTGCATGCTGGTCGCCCGACAGCAAGCGACTGGCTTTCATGCGTTTCGACGAGAGTCGCGTCAAAGAATACACACTGCAGCGATGGGGCGATTATGGCGACAAGGGGGCCTACCCAACAGCCTATACTTATAAGTACCCAAAAGTAGGCGAAGACAACTCTATCGTAGAGATTCGCCTATTCGACATTGCCTCACAACAAACACAAACACCCGAACTCGGCAGCCAAAACGACCAATACCTACCACGTTTTCAGTGGATCGACAACAATCAGTTAGCCGTGATGCGCATGAACCGCCTACAAAACCACCTCGAACTAATTGCAGTAGATGCCACTACCTTACAAACCAATGTCTTTTACGAAGAGACCGACAGCTGCTATGTAGAGGTGCCATCCGATTGGATAATACTTAACGACCACCAGCATTTTATCATCAACAGCGAACGCAACGGGTTCAACCACCTATATATGTGTTCAATTCTTGACAAAACAGTCGTTCCCATCACTGTAGGCGACTATGAGATAACATCCATATATAAAGTTGATCAAAAACATCGTAAGATATACTTTGGCGCACGCCAATCGTCGCCACTGAATATCGAGATTTTTTCGATAAATTTTGACGGCAGCCATCTACAAAAACTCAGCGAAGAAACGGGCTACAACCATGCACTATTCAGTGCTAACTGCAAATACTATGTCTGCACCCATTCTACAATCAACACCCCTCCCGTATATACTATAAGAGACAGCAAAGGGAAGTTGATACGCACCATCAATGCCAATACAGAACTACTCAACACCATCAATGAACATGGCGCCAACCGCAAAGAGTTTGGACAGCTGACCACAGCCGAAGGAACCACACTCAACTACTATATTATCAAACCTGCCAACTTTGACAGCACCAAGCAATATCCACTTTTGATATTTGTATATGGCGGTCCTGGCGACCAGCAGGTTACCAACGAATACAGGAACACCGCCAACCACTATTGGCTACATTATCTGGCACAACAAGGCTACGCTGTGGCGTGCTTTGATGGACGTGGCACGGGAGGACGAGGTGCCCAATTCAAGAAATGCACCTACAAAAACCTGGGACATTATGAATGTGAAGATGCCTTGCACGCAGCCCGCTACTTTGGTAGCATCGATTGGATAGACCACAACCGCATTGGCATATTTGGATGGAGTTTTGGCGGATACCTCTCTTCGTTGGCGATGTTCAAAGGCGATGGCATTTTCAAGACTGCCGTAGCAGTGGCACCCGTAACCACATGGCGCTACTACGACAACATCTACACCGAACGGTACTTGCAGCGTCCGCAAGACAACCCCAACGGCTACGACCAAAACGCACCCATAACGTATGCACACATGCTCAAAGGAAACTACCTGCTCATCCACGGCACCGACGACGACAACGTACACCTCCAGAATAGTCTGGATTTAATATCCGAGCTGCACAAACACAAAAAACAGTTCCAATTTCACCTATACCCGAACCAAAACCACAGCATTCCCAACTTCCAGACACACCTCTACAC
>JAGHVA010000039.1 GCA_018064565.1 Candidatus Colimorpha onthohippi | reverse complement strand
TTTTGTGAATTATCATTCTAAACTTCGTAGAAATAACGAAAAATTGAATTGTTTATTGTGTTGAATGTTAAATAATTAAATACTTTTTAAGGGAAGACTATTTATATCTCAGTTTGATAATAATTATTATACTGATTTTTGTGTTATGGCCCGCTCCCAAACACAAAAAAGCCGAGATTGTCGTACCCGACAGTTGTATTACATCCGATAGTATCACACCGCATTACAAGTCCACCCAAACCTATCGTTATCACAAAACCACCCATCTCACCACAGATAATACCAGAAATGCTTATGCACCTGACGATAGTATTACCACAACAATTGTCAAGCAGTCCTCAACCTACCAAGAAATTCGCCCGCCACGGCGGCAGTCGCTAATCGTTGATATCAACACAGCCGACACCCTAACCTTGCAACTCCTGCACGGCATCGGTCCTACGTATGCACGTCGCATTGTACGCTACCGCGACCAATTGGGCGGATTTATTGATATCAGCCAGCTGTTAGAAGTATATGGCATTACCGCTGACCTCCTCAACCACATAGCTCCTCACTTAGTACTCTCTCCAAGCACCTTACGCCAAATACCTATAAACACCGTATCGCTCAAAGAATTAGTACGACATCCTTATCTTGACTACTACCAAGTACGTGACATCATAGCCTTCCGGAATAAGGGGCACCGCTACCACTCTCCAAGCGACCTGATGCTCATCAGTTCCATGACCGACAGCACTTTGAACCGCATCCTCCCCTACATCTCGTTTGACTGAGAACCGTCTATGTCGCCACGCTTGGCACTTCCTGATTACTCTGGAATACCAAACAAACAATGAGCCAAACTATCCTTAACCCAAACACCACATACCTATAAAACCACAATAGCCATCTCTCAATTGAGAGATGGCTATTGCGGTTTTATTTATAGCGACCTAACTATTTGTCATCTGCTTCGTAAATCAGCAATTCACCGTCGTTATAGAAGAAAAGCAGCGGATCTTTGCCACGCTTTTTCATCAGCCAGCAGCCACCGTTTTCTTTATCCACTTCCATCTGGCAATACTTCTTATTAACTTGCTGCTCAGCAAGCAGATTATCCGTCTTGTCAAATATCTGTATGTAGGTGTTACCATCTTCACCAATAGTAAGCGCATACATATAATCGCCACTGATAACGTATGTTACAAGATCCGCACCATAGTTTTCACGGACATAATCTTTGACCACCACTATATCACGCACAGCATAATTGTCCCAATAGCCATAGCAGAACCCCCAAAATCCAGCCCAATAGAGATGACGATACGGCATAGGATCCCAAAAAATTGGATGACAATGAACCATGCAATGATGCATAGGATGATAAAAATATGGGGCAGGACGCATTGGGCGCATAGCACGTGGCATCACACCATGAGGATGTCTTGCCGTGGCATATTGAGGATGACCACCCGCTACAGAACCTGCTGGACGACCCGAAGAGGGATGAGCATAGCTCTCAGAGCCTCCACCTGCTGTGCGTACACCTGAAGTTGGACGACTACTTGCCGTAGCAACGCCAGCATTAGCCGTTGGACGCGATGAAGAAACTCTTGACGATGACGGACGGCTCATAGTACCCGCTACACGACCCGAACCTACACGGCCACTGCCCTTACTGGCACCCGCATAACGAGAACTATTGCTGCTGCGAGAACCTACAGACGAACGAGAGCCACTACTATACGATGGCGAACTACTATACGACGAACGACTGCTGGACACTCGTGAGGAACTGCCATACGAAGCAGGACGACTGCTCTGCGATGGAGTGCTATACGAACGGCTACTTCCTGCAAATGATGAGGACCCATAATGACCGCCACCACCCGAAAATCCAGCACTCGGGCGACCACCACCATGACCACCGCCACCTGGACGCTGCGCTAAAACTGGCATGGTGCAAAACAACACCGATGCTGCTAAAAAGAAAATTGTTGCATGTAATTTCATGGCCTTTGCTTTTTTGATGTTTTGCATAATTAGTGTACTTACGCCATCACTTATTGCATTATGGTATCAAATTCTTCCATAGTATATGCAATATAACGTTGATATTCTAAAGACATTGTGTGATAATAATCTAATTCCACCTGTCTGCGCGATTTCCAAGCGGCATGCAACATGCTATATTCTGGCAGACCAAGTTGCTTTGACACTTCCACAACCTGACGTGCCACAGCCATACTGATATTAGGATGCACTGGCAATTCTGAAAGCGTTTTACGAAATAGTCTCGCTGCATGGCCAGCATAACCCTGCTGCATAAGCGACCGACACACCAACACCACATCTGTCCAATATTGATTCATAAATCTGCGAGCTGTCTCATCACAATAACAGTCTGGAACATCATGCCATGCAATATGCTGAGTCATAGACATATAAGAAGCTATCGCAGCTACACTATCCTCAACATATCCATCGGCTAATTTATATGCAAAGCCCGCCAACTGCAGAGTGCTTGGAAAAAACGCCTGATGCGCATTGTACTCATAGTGCGAACAATAAACTGGACGACCCTGAAGTTGAGCTTGCGAAAGAAACGTCAACGACTTGGAGAGACCTGTCAAATTGGTATTGATAATCGTTACATCCGTTCGGATACCCTCAACCTGCTGAGCATACCACAGCGGAAAAGTATCGTTGTCGCCATACGTGAATAGTACTGCATTAGGATCGCAGGTGTTCAATATATTCAAAGCCACATCACGTGGCAACTGGTGCTGACTACGATTATGTGATGGCAGATTTTGGAAAGCCATAAGTAACGGCACCGCCAACAACAGCCACTGCAAATGAAAACAAACCGATGGTTTGGTATGCAACCAGTGCACCAACTGATCAGCCCCAAATGCTATCCAAATGGCAAAAGCAAAAAATGAAAGGATATAGGCATAATCACGTTCGCGAGGTTCATAAGCTATCCCATTGAGATAAACAGCCAACAATGGTCCGCCAAACAAAAACAAAAACCATACCACCCATGACAACGACCGGTATTCTTTACGAAGCCATACCATCCCTAAGATTGCCAACAACAACGGCAGAAAATAATAGACCGCATAACCACGGTGCGTAACACTTGACGGAGGCTTCACACCCGTACCGACCAACAGACGGTCGATTATCGGAATCCCCGTTACAAACTGACCATGTTGCAGCGACCCATACCCCTGCTGATCGTCAAACCGGCCCACAAAATTCCAAAACAGATAGCGCAACTGCATATAACACACCTGGTAACTGGCCATATAGCGCAGATTGCCCGCCAAGTCATCACTACCACCTGACCAATACGCCATATACATGTCGTGGTTGCCTTGGTGGTTCCACATGCGGGGATAGATAGGCGCATGCGCATACTGATCACGCGTCACATAGCTGAGAAAAGCCTTCGGCGATGCAGGATTGCCACAATTGATAGGAGGATTGGCAGCCGCACGTATAGGAATAATCATGTAGGGCGACAAGCCTATTCCAAACAGCAACAGCAACAGCAATAACCGCTGCCAATATATACGGCATTTGCGCACCCGAAAATATCGCCACTCAGCCCGCACCATTATATAAATTAGCGCAGGCACCGTAAGCAGGCACAGCAGATGCACACACAACGAGAGACCTAACAGCAATGCCGTAAGCATCAACCAACGAAACCGGTAGTGGCAACTGCGGTAATAATGCAGCATAGACCACAACATCAGCGCACAAAAGCAGATAGCCAGACTATACACTTCGCTCTCTGTGGCAGAAACCCAAGCCGTATGGCAAAACAGATAACACAAAGCACCGACCGAAGCACCCAACCGAGCACCAGGGCGCATCAAGAGAACGCAAAAATACAACAACGATACCGTTGCGCCACCAGCTAAAACCGACAACAGATTGCTGAACAATGCCACCTGTTGAGGCGATGTGGCCATCAAAGTAAACAGATGTGCCAAAAGTTGGTAAAACGGTGCTCCAGGAGGATGCCCTACGCCTAACAGATACGAGGTAGCCACAAATTCACCACAATCCCAAAAACAAATAGTACGAGCCATGGTAAGCAGATAGACCACAACGGCTATCAGCCCCATAGCACACCCTATCAAACTATCAATATGGCGACACTGCCTCAAATCAAATCATTTTATACCACCACAAACAAACTGTATGCAACTACCAATTGACCACCGTTTTTTGAAAGATGTCATCCGCCAACTCTTCAACCAACTCTTCAACCAGACCACTCTCAACCGAAGAGAAATCACGTGAAGCATCGTACTCTTTATAACGAGAGAAACTTTGTTCAAAGTCAGCATCCGGGTCATATACATTGGTAAACTTAACCTTGATGGTAATAGTTAACCTATTGGTTGCCACATTGTCGTTGGCTGAAAGTGCTGATGTCTGAGTTACATAACCCGTTATCTCACCCGATACAGCCAAATCACCATCGCTGCTTGTAACCGACAACGAGGTCTGCGACTCAAATGTGGAACGCATTTTTTCGTACAACTTCTGACTCAACAAAGGGTTCACACTTGCGGCATAATTTGGAAATTGTTTGATTGCTATTGTCTTGGCTTGAGGAGGTATAGATGCACCTGTGAAACTATACCCACCCGAACAAGCAACAAGCACAAAACAGACCCAAAATATCGCTAAAATAGAAAAAAAACGGTGGATCATATCGCTTGAATATTGGGTTGACTAATAATCCCTCGAATCGTCATCTATGCGTTTTTCCTCTTCCAATTGCCACAACATATACGAAGCCTGCTGCTCCATATAATTCAGGATTTCAATTTTGCGGACAAGATCCGTTACAGTATTGATTTCATCGACGAGATTGTCGATTTTGATTTTGAAATTATTATCCATAATATCTAAATATGTGGTACTTATATAGTAAAAGCAAGATGCAAAGATAGTACTTTTTTGGTTATCTGCCACAAAGAAAAAAGCATACATCCACTAAAACTGATAACGCAATTGTAGTTTGACCGTTTGCTTATGCGGCTCATTGATTGTCTCATAGCCAGAGCCTATGGTGTTGTTGTCTGCCACAACCGAGATTCCGTACTTAAATGCCAGATTGAGATGGCTAACCACATTGCAGTGTAACACAATATAGAAACGAGAGCCTCTACCATTATAACTAAACGACGCAAACTCACCAGCCATATCACTCTCTACCGCATACAGCCGAGCATCAAAACCATCTACATTATACATCAAACAACGCGCTATAACCGACCATCTGCCCGTACTATACTGAACATCTTGAAACATCAAAAAACCACGTTGCATAGCACTGATTTGCCCACTTCTCCAACTGCACGCCAACCGGCTATGCAACTGCCATGGAGAGAGGTCGCAACGCAAATCGGCAACCAACTGACGACGGACACATTGTTCAACCTGATAAGCCTGCTCACCTGCCACTACCACATTATCTCCCCCTTCCCGATAATTATACTGTAACAACAACTGCGACCTACGACTCATCTGACGTTCCAGCCATACACGAGCATACGCCGCTTGTGATGGAGCATATATGCCATAACGAAGTAATGGAAAATGAAATATATCAGACTCCACATGTGCCGTAAACCATGGCAACTGTGTATGATAGGCTATATAGATGCCAGACTCTGCCTGACCATCGCTACCTCGACCTTGCGGTGCGCAATGCTCATTATAATAATCCAATCCATACTGACGAGCATAAAGCCCCAAATGCCTGGATGTCCCTATATCACAATTGATGCCCGCTATCGCCGAGAGCCTATCAGCAAGCGAAACGCTATCAGGAGTACCACAAGCAGCCACCTCTCCATAAAAAGTAAACACACCCAAACGTGCCCTTCCATCCACACCCAAATGGAACTGCCGATTGCCCTTCCAAGCGTGACTATTGTATATGTATTGTTTGGGCAATAGCGAATCGGAGAATGACGTATGCGTCATGGTAACACCCAATACCGAATGCTTACGACCATACTGCAAATGAATACCGAAAAGCTCCTCTCTTAAACGATTGACTTTGGCTATTTCTGATGGAGTGCGATGATAACCTGAATTACTAATAGAATGTACCCCCATACTATCGATAGTGGCATCACGCAACACATTAGAATAAAACGCAGAAAGCTCCACATGAGGGGATATCTGGACAACAGCAGCTCCTCCCTGCATATATCCATATTCAGTAAAAGCAGCAGCTGGTGCTATACCCCGCGCATAACGACAAGCATCGGTAGAACTTATGTTGAATGGAGCAAAACCCGACCACAACGTAAGACCTTGCCCAAACTGAAGATGATAACGACCTAATATCACCTGTTTGAGAACCCCTATATCGCGCAATTGCAAATGAAAACCATAATGGTCAAACCCTTGTGGAGCATTACCCCCAAACAACGCCTCTCCAGCATCTTTATCCGCTGACAATTGAAATTGGAGCCGCTGCCCACATGCGAACGAATAGCGCATATACAACCTATAGGGAGATCCTTCATATACCCCCTCTCTGTAACCACGACACAGCTCGATAGTGCCACCTCCACCTACAACCAACCTGCTATGACCATGCTTTAACAGATCCTTAAGATTCCATGGCTTTACCTCCTCTATTGGACGTACGGTTACCACTGGTCGCAACAGTGCAACCAACTGACGGTTAAAGCCAGCTATTACCGCAAGCTCGTCAACCGAAAGCAACTGCCCATGCTGTTCAATATATGCCTTGATTGATTGACACTGGAAATCAACAATAAATGGCAATTGAAGCAACTGGTCGATATGACTTGTGTCATTAAGATTAATGGGATTGTCCGACAACTGCTCATACCGCTCAACCAACTCGGTGCCATCGAAGTTCTCATCATCAATAACCATCTGGCACTGTTCAAGCCATTGTAAAACAGCATCTGGTTGTTGCGCCTTGCTTACCATAAGCACGACACACAACCACACAAACAGCCAACTTAACCTACACATAGTTACCCGCAAGACTTAAAACCATACCGAAAGTCCTACTTGGGGAGTAACCCCCAACGTTGGGTGAGTAGCTGCCATCACATCGATACCAAGATGTGAGCCTTGCCAACCAGCACCAAACGTAAACTGCCAAGGAGCCGACATCATACCGATACGAGCCGAGAGCGCATGCTGAAACGTATATTCAATTCCTCCTCTCATACGCACCAGGTGATATGAATGCTGCTCAAACTCAAGGGTAGTCGTAACCGCTTCGATTGGATGGTAAGCCACTCCTATATTCATCAATGCGGGCAATTTGCAGTCAGACCCATCTCCCATACGAAACATCAACGGATTGAACAACCGCATACCCAACAGCCAGCAACGGCCTAACATCGCTTGCATGCTTACCGAAAAAGTGAGTTGGTGCGAAGCATCAAAACGAGCATCTGACGTACCACTATACAGATAATCAATAGTAGCACCAAACGACAACGCCTTAGACACTGCCTGCGCATAACCTACCGTAACCCGCTGCTCATTATAGCCACTATTGCCATAATGCCAATAAGACGCCATAGCAGATGCCATAGCAGTGGTAGGAATCGCGACAGCCACCCACTGGTGCGCCAACTCCCGAAGCAAATAGTCCTGACGATAACCCATTGAAGCCGCTATCTCATGACTAAAAGCCAACCCCGCTACACTACGTAAAAGTGAAGCATGGTCAGACAAAGCAACCGAGGTGCCACCCATAGCTGCACCTCGGCCACTAAATGTGAACTCGTCAAACTGCGCCTGACAAGACAAACTAATTAGACAACAAGAGGTTACAACAACTATGTATTTTACAACATTCATTGCAGCCACATTGCCACCATTAACAAAGCCTCAAATCCTTTTGGATAGCCTTAATCTTGGCGTCTAACCGCGCATTGACACTATCGAACGCTGCTGCGTCAGACAATGAATCACAAACACTGAAATAGAACTTGATTTTAGGTTCTGTACCAGACGGACGAACAGAAATCTTTGACCCGTCTTCCGTGAAAAACTGCAACACATTGCTTTTAGGAAGCCGTATCAACGACTGCTTACCTGACAACATGTCAGTGTCTTGACCTGATTGATAATCGATGATACGCACCACCTTAGACCCATTGATTGATTGTGGAGGATTGGTTCGATAATCGCGCATCATCTGCTGAATCTCTTCAGCTCCACTCTTACCCTTACGGACTACACTTATTAAATCCTCCTTATAAAAACCATATTCGCGGTAAATATCTACCAAGACATCAAAGAAAGTCTTCTGCTGACTACATGCCCAAGCCGCCGTTTCTGCAATCATGCAACAGGCTGCCACAGCATCTTTGTCGCGCACAAAATCGCCAATCATATAACCATAACTCTCCTCTCCACCCATAATAAACCGCTCTTTGCCCTCAAGTTCACGTATCTTGGCACCAATCCACTTAAAGCCTGTAAGCACATCATATACCTTAACACCTGCCGACTGCGCAATAACACTGGGCAACTCACTCGTTACCACCGTCTTTATAACATAATCGCCATTCCTAATACCCCCGATAGCCTGCCGCTGCTTGATTACATAATACATCAAGACTGCGAACGTTTGGTTGCCATTAAGCAGCATCCACTCACCATCGGGTCGCTTTACCGCCACACCTACACGGTCGGCATCAGGATCGCTTGCAAAAACAATATCTGCATCTATCTTCTTTGCCAAATCTACAGCCAGAGCCATTGCGGCATGCTCTTCGGGATTGGGAGATGGCGTAGTTGGGAAATTACCATCAGGCGTGGACTGTTCTTCTACAATATTGACATTCGTAAAGCCCATCCTTTCCAACATGCGCGGAATCATGGTAACACCTGTCCCATGGAGAGGTGTATAAACTATTTTGACATCTGGATACTGACGAATCAATTCTGGATGAAGAGAATTGGCCTCTATCTGCCGCATATACAACTCATCAACGTTTGCGCCTACCAATTCAATCTCATCATCATTACCTGAAAGCTTCACATCTTTAAGCTCTTTAATTTTCAGCACTTCGTCAATCACATTGACATCATGAGGTTCCGTAAGTTGGCAACCATCATCCCAATAAGCTTTATACCCATTGTACTCTTTGGGATTGTGCGAAGCGGTAATCATCACACCAGTATGACACCCAAAATGACGCACTGCGAATGAGAGCTCAGGAGTAGGTCTCAACGCTTCAAAAAGATATACATGAAACCCATTAGCCGCCAATACATGAGCCGTAATCTCAGCAAATTCGCAACTGTGATTGCGACTATCGTGCGAGATGACAGCCTTGAACTTTTCTGTATTAGGGAAACATTTGCGGACATAATTTGCCAACCCCTGAGTAGCCATCGCTACTGTGTAACGGTTCATCCGGTTAGTACCTACACCCATAATACCACGCAACCCACCTGTACCAAACTCCAGATTGCGATAAAAACTCTCGTTCAGTTCATTGGGGTTGCTCATCAAATCGCGCACCGCTTGCTTGGTGGCTTCATCATAATCTCCATCCAACCAAGTTTGGGCGTTCTGCTTTGCGCTTGCATCAATATTTAATTCAGAAAGAGTCATAACAAACAAAAATGAAAATTAAACAAAAAAAAATCAAACTAAATGGTACGACAGCATATAAACTACACCATCAAAACGAATGAATACGAACAATAATCACTCATCTTCAATGATTACGCCCTGCTCTACCAATATTTTATAACTTTTCTCGGCTGCTAACTGCTCGGCTGCTTTGATTGAGAAATCTATGGCACATGCCACTGGATTGCCGTCAACACAGACTTGACATTCGTATTGACGGCGAGAATCGCTGCTTTGCGCAATTGTATGGAGAAGTTCGAACGTTACCTTTTTATGGTTATGCTGCCCCCATCCGATAATCATGCCTTTATAATTCCACTGAGACTGCAATAACTCTTCTATATCGACAAACTCTGCCAAGAGTTTTCCGACCACAATACGCTTTGTGAAACGATACCCCCGGTCAAGATAAATCGCACCAATAAGTGCCTCAAAAGCATCACCATCTATAGACTTATACGAACCGTATGCCCCATGATTGTAGTGGATTAACTCATGAAGACCTATTTTGCGACCCAATTTACCCAAACTGGCACGTGACACCAACTTAGACCGAGTGATAGTCAAAAAGCCCTCATCCTCGAGGGGAAACTTCTTGTATAGATATTCAGCAACGATAGATCCCAACACAGCATCACCCAAATACTCCAAACGCTCATTATTGACACGTTTGCCCCCAAAATCCTCATGAGCCGAAGATCGATGGATAAACGCTGTCTTATACAAAGCAAGATTTCTCGGGCGAAAACCCAATATGTTCACAAAGAACCTTAACAGCCTTTCATCCTCCTCACTACGCTTACCCAACCAACGCATTCGATTAGTATTTACGAAAAGCCAAGCAGACATTATGACCACCAAAACCAAACGCATTGCTTAACGCAAATCGCAACTCACGATGCCTTGGCGCGTTGAACGTATAATCCAACATTGGCAAATCAGGGTCGTCAGCAAAATGATTGATTGTCGGAGGAACAATATTATGTTGTAGCGACAACACAGTTGCTACAGCCTCAACGGCACCAGCTGCTCCTAACAAATGTCCCGTCATAGACTTAGTAGAGCAAAGGCTGATACGGTTAGCATGGTCACCAAATAAACTAACAACGGCTTTTGGTTCGATTAAATCGCCTACTGGGGTTGACGTTCCATGCGTATTGATATGATCTACATCACACAACCGCATGCCCGACTCTTCCACAGCCAAGCGCATGGCATTCATAGCCCCCTTACCATCTGGATGAGGCGCAGTGATGTGATGAGCATCGGCAGTAAGACCTACACCTGTCAATTCGGCGTAAATCTTTGCACCGCGAGCCTTAGCATGCTCCAATTCCTCCAGAATCAAAGCTCCAGCACCATCACCAAGCACAAATCCGTCCCTATCTTTGTCAAAAGGACGAGAAGCCGACTGAGGATCTTCATTGCGAGTAGATAACGCCTGCATGGCAGAAAAACCTCCAATACCCGTAGGCGTAATTGCAGCTTCTGACCCTCCAGCAACAACCACATCAGCACGACCCAATCTAATCAAGTCGAACGCATTGGCAATTGCTATCGCTGAGGATGCACAAGCCGCTGACGTAGAATAATTGGGACCCGAAAAACCATATTTGATGGAGATATGTCCCGCACAGATATCACCTATCACCCGAGGCACAAAAAAGGGACTAAACCGCGGAACCCCGTTCCCCTTCTGGAAGTCGAAACACTCATTTTGAAACGAATTGACACCACCCATGCCTGTGGCAAAAATCACACCCACACGGTCACAATCTACCTTATCCGCACCCAAACCAGCATCAGCAATAGCTTCGTCAGCCACCACCATGCCATACTGCGAAAACAAATCGTGCTTGCGAACCTCTTTGCGATCGAAAAAATCTAACGAGTTAAAACCCTTCACCTCACACGCAATCTTGCATTTGAACAGCGAAGGGTCAAAACGTGTAATCGCACCCGCCCCGCTTGCACCTGCTACCAATGACGCCCACGTTGACGAGACATCATTGCCTATAGGCGTAAGCGAGCCGAGCCCTGTGACTACAACTCTTTTTAGATTCATAGGCACCAAACGAAAAGATTTGAATGCTTACTGAGCGTTGGTTTTTTCCTCAATATACTTAACAGCATCACCAACAGTAACGATCTTCTCTGACACCTCCTCAGGAATTTGGATATCAAACACCTTCTCAAGTTCCATAATCAACTCAACAGTGTCCAAAGAATCAGCTCCAAGGTCTGTGGTGAAACTTGCCTCAAGGGTAACATCCTTCTCATCAACACCTAATTTGTCAACGATTATCTCTTTTACTTTAGATTCAACTATAGACATTTCTAATTGTTTTTTGGTTAAACGAATTGCAAAGAAACGAAAAAAAAACCATATAACAACTACTTTTTACTACAAAACTTCACGTTAAAAGTGTTAACACTATCAATGTCAGCATACTAAAACACATAAAACACCTTAAATATTTTGACATTTATCTGCCAATTTTCGTTGCAAAAATATATCAATATTCTGTTTTTAGTAAAAATTACAACACTTCTAACGCCACCCTCCGGTTGCGAGCGCGACCCTCAGCTGTATCGTTGCTATCTATTGGCTGCGAATCGCCCATACCCATATATTTAAGTCTGCTCGACTTGATACCATGTGATTGTAGATATTCCACTACCGATTGTGCTCTCCGTTCAGAGAGTTGCTGATTGTAGGCCTTTTTTCCTTGGTTATCCGTATGTCCTATGATTGCGACCCGCATGGACGGATTGCTGTTGAGCAACTGAATCAATCTCTGTAACTCATTGTATGACTGCTGCAATAATTGACTCTTATTCGTTTCAAAAAAAATATTCTCAAGTATCATTGTAGTTCCTTTAGCCAATGATGGAACCGTGTCGGGAAGTTGGGCAGGCTGATTCTCGTCACAATCCAGACATTGCACCAAGACATCGTCAATAAAGTAATATGCACCTTCTATGTCGCCCACCAACCCATTTACCTCGCCACTGCCTGACAAGGAGAACGGAGCAAAATTGCCTATCGTTAAAAATTTCTCATCTCCTTGCGACACATACTCCCCCGATACCAATTGCCAACCAGATATACTATCCAACAACCGATTGGCTGGATTGATAATTTGGGGATTATAGTAGGTAGATATTGTTTGATAACTATTATCTGACAATTGCTTACGATCTCGGTACATCAATATTCCATCACCTGTGTCAACCACTCGATTTGGCGTAATCAAAGCACCTAACGAAGCTACCGCCATTGGCGACCGATGCGACAACGCAACCCAGAATGCCACCTGATAACGGTGCCCTTTTCTCATAGAGCCTCTCAACTCTGTCTGAAGATATTCGCGATACTCATTCTTGCTACAATACACACCGCAATAAGCATCTCCACTATGAGGCACCCGGCTTCCCATCTTATTGTCAGGAACTGCACAAACCCGTGCGCCACAGCGATTGAAATAATCCGCACTACCAGCTGTAGGCTGATACCAACCTTCTACAATAGTCAATACTCCCATGGCATCAATCTTGCGTGGACACTCTGTGTACTGCTCAAAGGAGGGGTTATATACCTCATTCCTATCCGACCATACAACAGCGCTGTCAGGCACTTGAGCCACAAGAAAACCGCAATAAATAACAGCCAATATGAGGAATAAACAACGCATGATTGGTTATTTAAGATTTATGCTTTTATTCAGCACCGCCGACAACTCGTTCCATAATAGTTCTGCTGTATGCTCCCACGAAAACTTTTTGCGTTGAATTCTGCCCCGCTCTATAAGCGCATTTCGCAACTCTTCATCGTTGGCAACTCTACTCATAGCATCGGCTATCATTAAATCGTTACTTGGATCGACAAGCAGAGCCGCATCTCCTGCTACTTCTGGCATAGAGGTAACGTTGGACGTTATAACCGCTGTCTCAGCATAAAAAGCTTCCAGAATAGGAATACCAAACCCCTCATAGTAAGATGGATATACCAACGCAACAGCTGATGCCAACAATTGCGACAATGGTTCAGCATCCAACCTACCTAACAAACAGACAGACTGCTGATGTTGCATTGTGTCGTAAGCCTCCTTTAGCTCACTTCCCCACCAAACGGAAGCCCCTACAACAATTAGTCGCGTGTTGGCAGTATCTTGCTTTTTGAATATATCAAAAGCACGCAACAAACCAGCAAGATTTTTACGTTTCAAAATAGTACTTACAAATATGAAATACGGACACCCCGATGTGTATTTAGCTCTAACTTGCCGTTTTTGATTGGGATTAAGCGGCTTGTACATAACGTGCGAACCGTTGTAAACCACACCGATCTTGTCAAGTGGCACATGATACGTACTGGCGATATCACGTTTTGAAAACTCTGACACCGTTACAATCCGAGCTGCATGCCGTGCATACTTTACAAAAAAATGCGACATATACCACTGATGAGACGGCTTGAGATTGCCTACAGCATGCTCAAAATTCAAGTCATGGATAACCGCCACCGATGGCACATCACTATGCAACGAAATAAAACCGTCAGGAGATAAAAACAAATCTGCCTTTTCGCGTTTTAAAGCTCTCGCTACACTCCACTCAAAAAACAAATACCATAGCAGCGGATGACGTGCGGGAGGATGTAGCACCACTGGACGCACATTGCTGGCAAAGATAAAGTCAGCATGCGGTTTTCGATCAAAGAAAAAAATAAACTGATGTTCTGGATGGTTGGCTACCAGACAACGTAATGACTCAGCTGTAAACCAACCAATGCCATCCATCTTGCCTTTGATTAGCAAACGTGTATTGACTGCTATGTTCATCTATTTAGCACCGTTTTGCATAATATACTGCTCGATGACAATAGGGAAATGGGCTTGCTCTAAAAGATGAATTTTTGCAGCCACATCATCGGGAGTATCCGATGGTAAGACCTCACATTTGGCTTGAAACAACGTAGTGCCACGATCGTAGTGATTATCGACAACATGGATAGTTATTCCACTTTCAGTTTCATGATTGTCAACCACTGCTTGATGGACATGATGTCCATACATACCTTTGCCACCATATTTTGGAAGCAACGCTGGATGGATATTGATAATCTTTGACGGGAACGCTTGAAGAAAGTTGTCTGGCACTAACAATAAGAAACCTGCCAAGATAATGTAATCCACACCTTTCTGGCGTACATAGTCAAGCACATCGTTACTCTCATAAAAATCTTTTTTAGCAAAATAGCGAGCCTCAATACCCAACTGTTTGGCTCGTTGCGCCACGTAGGCGTCTTTTTTATTATATACCACACATGCTACCTGGATATCACTATGATTAGCAAAATACTCTGATATCCGCTGCACATTAGTACCATTGCCTGATGCGAAAAGGGCCAACTTAATCATGTCAATAAGATACCTTTAATGATTATTAAAAAAAGAGGCCCCTCCTCTCGGGGGAGCCTCTCTTTATGCTTAAAGTCCTACGACTATTCGATAACACGATAGATTGAAACACGACGGTTTACACCGTATTTGATATCGCCAAAGGCCATGGTTTTACCTTTCCACTGGCAATCCAAACGATCAGCTGCAATACCATACTTGTTGACGAGTTGACGTTTCACCTCTTCAGCACGTTTCTGAGAGAGCTTCATATTATAAGCATCTGAACCTGTATAGTCACAGAAACCATAAATCATGTATTTGGTATTGGGGTTGTCTTTCATGACGTGAGCAATAGCTTTGAGTTTCTGCTGCTCAGAAGAGGCAACAGTGTATTGATCAACACCATAAAGAATACTGAAAGGCAAAGCGTAGAAAGTAAGTTGGTCAGCCTTGATTTGATCAATCTTAGCTTGAAGCTCTTTAACTGCTTCTGGATTGCCCTTAGGAGCATTGGCTAACTGAGTCTCCAAATCAGAGATACGCGACTCCAGCTTGCGCTCGTTCTGCTTACCGTTAGCAACGTCTTTCTCAAGACTTGCGATCTTGTTGTTCAAATCGTCAAAGTTCTCTTGAGTAAGAAGACTTCTCTGTGCGCAGAGTTCAGCATCAGCAGCGGTAACGCCAAAGTTGAACATATAACCCAACGCAACGGTGAGGTCAAGGCCATCAAAATGCGATTTGAAAATATTGGGAACATCCGAAACGTCAAGCAAAGAAGCCTCAACAAAGAGCGTAGATCTCTTTGACACATCATAACTGTAACCCAAACCACCTTCGGCAACCAAGGCTACATTACCCGTTTTGTCCTTAGCACGACGGAATGCCATACCTCCATCAGCGAACAAGTAGAATGAACCTCTACGCTCAGGATCGTAACCCATCAACGCATTGTTGACTGAAAACTTAAAACCAACAGTAACAAGACCATAACGATCGAATGGATGAGTAGCATCACCGTCGGTAATCATACCCGGGATACCTGCGCGCAAGTCAAATGCCCATACATGGTTCAACTCCTTCTCCAAGAAAAGCGAACCACCAAAACTCGAGCCTTCGCCTACAGCACCCGACTGCAAGGGCTCACCCATAAGTTGGCGATCCCAATTAGCCTTGATACCTATCGACCAATTGCTCCAAAATCCGTAGCAATGAGGATACTCTTGCTCAGACTGCGCTGAAAGTGAAGCGGTAGCTGCCAAAAGGCCAGCTAAAACACCAACATGTAACAGTTTCTTTAACATATTTGTAAGATTTTTAGTTATTTATCAATCTATCGTGCATACTACGCACCTTCAGAATTGTGCTGCAAATGTACGCACTTTTTTTTATTTCGGAAAATAATTTTAATTGCTATTACGTTAGTTAGTCGTAATTTGTTACAAATCAGCAAAATTTTTTGGCAAAAATAGTAAAAAAAAATAGCGATATGGATAATCCCAGCATTTTTATCAACACCGAACTAACTGATAGTTTCGCATCTACGGAAGTTTTCAACAATTATTTTGATAGGGCAACAGAGGCATACAAGACGCTACTATCTGGCAACGGGGAGGGTAATGACTTTTTAGGATGGGTTGATTTGCCCCAAACTCTTTCCAATGACATCATCAACCGTATTCATGATGACGTACACCGACTGTCATCCAAATGCAAACTATTTGTTGTGATCGGTATTGGAGGTTCCTATCTTGGAGCTCGCGCTGTAATCGAAGCGCTGCAAAATGAGTTGGAAATGCTTAGCCACAGTTCCTCATCTCCTCTAATCATCTATGCTGGGCACACTCTAAGCGAGGAGTATTACGCACAGCTTTTGCCACTGCTCGACCAGTATGATTATGGTATTGCTGTAATCTCAAAGTCAGGCACTACAACAGAGCCAGCCATAGCTTTCCGCATGCTAAAGCATCATTTAGAACAAAAATATGGTATCGGTGAAGCCCGACAACGCATCATAGCCATCACGGATGCCAACCGAGGCGCACTGCATAATCTGGCACTTCAAGAGGGCTATTCACAATACGTAATCCCCGACAATGTCGGCGGCCGGTTTTCGGTATTTACGCCCGTCGGCCTACTTCCTATCGCCATGGCGGGATTCAATATCGACAAGCTCCTATCTGGAGCCCAGACCATGCAGGAGCATTGCCGCAACGCACAACCTTATCAAAACCGTGCGCTTCAATATGCCAGCAGGCGCCAAGCGCTATACGCTCAAGGCTACAAAGTGGAGGTATTAGCGAGTTTTCTGCCACAACTACGCTATATTAGTGAGTGGTGGAAACAACTATACGGCGAGAGTGAGGGGAAAGAGGGGAAAGGCATTTTGCCTCACAGCCTTTGCTATACCACCGATCTACATTCGATGGGACAATACATGCAAGAGGGTGAACGAATGATTTTTGAGACCTTTATCCGAGTGGACAAATCACAATCGTCGGTAACAATTCCATCTGATTCACAAGACTTAGATGGTATAAATTATTTATGTGGAAAGAGTTTAACACAAATCAACCATTGTGCGGAGCAAGGTACTATCGAAGCCCATCATGACGGTGGTGTGCCTATCTTACAGTTACAGCTACCCACCATTAATGAGCAAACACTGGGCGAGCTACTGTATTTCTTTGAGTTCGCATGCGGCGTCAGCGGGTATATCGAAAAGGTAAATCCATTTAATCAGCCAGGGGTAGAGGCCTACAAAAAGAATATGTTTCGGCTGTTGGGTAAGAAATAAATCCAGCCCAAAGACATAACAATAAAAAAAACGCCACATCTGCTGTGACGTTTTTTTATTTGCACTCATTTTAACGTGCCACTATCCTTAAAACGGTAAATCCGACAATGGCTCGGTATTTTCGTTAATGACATCATCCATTTGACTTTGATCGCCTTGCTGACGATCTTCTGGGCGATTCCGGTTTGCCAACACAGTAAAATTATCGGCCACGACCTCCGTGATATAGCGTTTGTTGCCTTCTCGATCTTCCCAACTACGGGTTTGAAGTTTACCTTCAATGTAAATCTGTGTACCTTTGCGAAGAATTTTCTCAGCAATTTCTGCCAATGAGCGCCAGCAAACAACATTATGCCACTCGGTTTGCTCAACACGATCTCCCTCACGATTTTTGTGATATTCGGTAGTAGCCAACGGGAACGAAGCTTTCTTTACCACTCCACCCATTTCATCTCTGCGATCTTGTGGAAATGCTACTACATCTGGATCTTTACCTAAATTGCCAATCAAAATGACTTTGTTTACTCCAACCATGATTGTTGTTTTTTGTCTCTAATAGTTAATTTGATATTACGATTCAGTTGTGAAATAAAAGGCAAAGATAATGTTTTTTTTTCATAAGCCGTACATCTTTTTTTTAACAATTGTTCAAATAACTGTCAATCAATCGTGGAACAGGGATATTTTTAATGTCTTGCCACAGTATTGAGCGGCATGAATCACTTTGACATAGCGGTTCTTGTATCAGCTGACTTCTGATAAAAACCACATGAAGTGTTTGATGGGTCAACTTATGTTTACAACGCTTAACCAGCCATATTTTGGTAGGCTTTTGATGGCATTGATTCTCTATCCACTGTGCAGAGATATTAACCGCCTGATTGTCATCAGGTAGATTGTTTATCTCAACCACTGGCAACTCATACAATCCTTTCCATATATCTTTTCCCGAACGTTGATGCACCAACAAGTATTCATTGCCATCATCAAGCCATCTTACATCTATGTAAATCAAATATCTTGAACGAACTTTTATAGGTACAGGGCGTATGGGGAGGAGCGCAACCCTACCCGACTTGTATGCTTGACAACTGCTGGCAAACGGACAAATTGTGCAATCTGGATTGACAGGACGACAGTGTAATGACCCAAAATCCATCATGGCATGATTAAACAAATCTGGACGGTCATAATCGATAACACGTATTAGATAGCGTTCAAATTCGGTATATGCAGCATCAGTGCCAATAGGTGTAACTATCCCAAAGTAACGAGCCGCAAACCGGTACACATTGCCGTCCACGACTGGATAGGGCAAACGGAATGCAAACGAAGCAATAGCTGCGGCAGTATATCTGCCTACTCCTTTAAGTGAACGAATAGATTGGTAAGTGTCAGGGAACCTGCCTCCGAAATTGTTAACCACCTGCCGTGCGGCTGTATGAAGATTGCGAGCTCGTGAATAATATCCGAGACCTTGCCACAATTTCAACACATCTTGTTCAGATGCGGCTGCCAGTTGCGACACGGTAGGAAATGCCGATATAAAACGTTCGTAATAATCTCTACCC
>JAGHVA010000198.1 GCA_018064565.1 Candidatus Colimorpha onthohippi | reverse complement strand
TTGGCTTTGTGGTAGGCCATGGTGAGCTGGACGGTGGTATGGTTTATGACATTCAGCAAGCACTCCACGAGCACTACGACTTGAGTTATGCACCTATTGATGGACAAGTGAACGCACTCACAGCTCGCACACAAGACAACCCTGACAGTGCCTTTCATTTCTACAACAAATTTGACCTTCTGATTATTGCCAAACCGCGTACAGCATTTTCTGATCAAGACTTATATTTATTAGATCAATACGTCATGTATGGAGGGCGCATCTTGTGGTTTGTTGACGCTCTCGATGCTGATATGGACAGCCTCGCACATCACTCTCAAGCTATCGCCACCCAACTGCCAACCAATCTCGATGAGATGCTGTTTACCTATGGCGTTCGCATCAATCCCGATTTGGTAATGGACGTACGATGCCGCCCCATACCCATGACCGTGGGAATGGTGGGCGACAAACCTCAAATACGCTTTTGCCCATGGCTCTATTTTCCCGAGATTGTTCCTCAATCACAACATCCTATTGTACGCAATCTCGACCTGATAAAATGTGATTTTTGCAGCAGCATCGACCTTATCGACAACAACAACATCGAAAAGACCGTGCTGCTATCCACATCCGAATACTCCCGCGTCAAAAATGCGCCCGTCGTAATCGACCTAAACGAAGCCAGAGAAGACCTGAATCAACTGGATCAACGGCTTTTTAACCGCCAAAACCTGCCCGTAGCTGTGCTCCTTGAAGGCGTATTCCCGTCTATGTGGCGTAGCCGCTTGGCTCCAGAATTTACCAAACTGCCAGAGATGGGCTTCCGCCGACAGAGCGAGCCAACCAAGATGATTGTGGTAAGCGATGGCGACATCATCCGCAACCGTTACAATGTACAAGAAGGTTCTGGTTACCCGCTGGGATACGACCACTACACACAAGTGCTATATGCAAACAAAGAATTTATACTCAATGCAGTAGATTATCTCACCGACGGTGAGGGCTATATGGCGTCGCGCAGTCGTGATGTAAAGCTCCGCAAACTCGATGTGATGAAATGCAAAGAGTTGCGCACACAATATCAAGTTATCAATGTAGTGCTTCCATCGGTTATCATCCTTTTAATTGCCATAATACTTATCATTATCCGCCGTAAAAAGTATCAAAAATGACAAAAATTAAATCTCTAAAAGTCAACCATACATCACTGCCCTCATTCCTATCCAAGCGCAACATCATCATCTACTGCGTTGTTATCGTGCTTGGCATTGTCGCATTGGTAGTAACCTTAAATGGTTCTAAAGATGCCACCTTCGAACAGGATTTTCATATATCGGATACCAGCACCGTAAGCAGAATTTTTTTGGCCGACAAAAACAATCACATAGCCGATTTGGTCAGGACTATCAACAGCGAAGGCGACACCTGTTGGACCGTTGACAACGGCGAGCCTGCAAGTCAACCGTTGGTAGATTTGTTGCTTGAAACGCTCAACACAATGCGAATCCGCCAACAGGTAAACAAAAACGCCATCGCCAATATCATCAAAGACATCTCGGCAAGTAGCGTAAAAGTAGAGGTATATCAAGAAGGATATTTCATCAATTGGTTTAACGGTGCCCTGAAATTATTTCCCCGCCAAAAGCTCACCAACACCTATTTTGTAGGGCGAGAGACGCAAGATCAAATGGCCACTTTCATGTATCGCGAAGGCGACAAGGTTCCCTATGTAATTCATATACCTGGGTTCCGCGGCAATATCACACCACGATTCACCACCGTTCCCTACGCATGGCGGAGCCACCAGATTGTGGCACTCAACGTACAGGCTATCGAACGGATAGAACTCGCCATCACCGATGCCCCAAACGAGTCGTTTGCAGTATATCGTCAAGGAGATGATTTTGCCATGGAACGGACTGCCACACATGCACCCGTCCAGTTTGACACCGCACGAGTGGCACAATTGATACTTTCCATGAAAAACCTCAACTTCGACGAATATGCCGCAGTAGTACCCAACAGCAACATGGACACCTCATTTCGTGAAGGGGAACGCAGCATTCTTACCATTACCGATACAGCGGGAGTATCTCACCAAGTAAAGAC
>JAGHVA010000145.1 GCA_018064565.1 Candidatus Colimorpha onthohippi | reverse complement strand
TTACTTCGTATATGGCATTGCGCCGATTGTCTGCTGTTGACAGGTCATGCTGCTGGAGCATCAGATTATAGATGTCGCTCATGCTTGATGTACTTGATTAGGGTATTGATGTTTTGACTCTTGCGACTATGTACAGCGCAATTCTCGAGTATGTCCAAATCAAATCTGGATAAGGCATCCATATCAAACCTAATGTCTTCCTCCAGATATAATGCCACGTCCTTCATGAAGCGAAGATTCACTCCTTTGGAGTAATTGATAAGGTCACAAAGGGCTTTCTCCGGTGTGGCAATCAGATAGGTGATGCCATCTTCCGTTTCAGGAATGACTCCGATAGGGAAGTATTCCTTGTTGCAGTTCTCATAGTTGAAATTGCCGACGGGTGTCTCGAACCTGCGGGTGTGCTTCGTAGTCAGAGACTGGATCAGGTGGACACGCTCAGGAATAAGTCCATAGTAACGTAATGCCGTCTGAAGACTGACATACGAGGGACCATATACATGATTGGCTATGAGATTTCGGTTAAGCGCCTTACCTGTCTCCTCCGAACTGGCCACATACAATCCTCTTTTCAGACGGATTATCTTGCCGTCTGCCTCAAGCCGCCTGGACTTCTCTACGATATGTTTTATCTCAGGAAACACTGAGGCAAGGACATCGAGATCAAATGGTACATTACCTATGTTTGCGAATGGAGACATGATTTTGAAAATTAACGCTGCAAAGATAGCAATAATTCGTACACTAAACAAACAAATGTTTTGTTTTCTGTACCAACGAATACCAATTTAGGACTTTCTGAAGTTTCGCAACTTACGTGCATTATAAAACGAGATATGGCAACTTTCCCTCCGTTATCCTAAGGCGTTCTGGGCTATCCACAAACGGGAAGAGGGGTCTTCTATCTCGTAGCTGGCAGTGCGCACTACCAAGCCAGCTTTCGTCAGGCAGGTCAGGGAACTGAACGAGGTGCTCGTTGCCTGACTGCGATTTTGCAGGGGCACTTGTTCTCAACAAGTTGCCTTAGCGTTGACCAGTCGGTGCGATTCTGGCTTTACCAAAGTCGCTCGTAGTCAAGGTCGTGCATGGTTATCAGCGACGCTACGGCCTTTTGCACCACTCCGCTGGTTATGTTTTGGTAGGTCATCATATCCCACACTTGCGACGACAGTTGCTGCGTGTAATAGGGATGGCTGTCGGTGAACCGTAATATCTTGCCTGTCGGTGAAAAACTGACCCTCAACAATAGTGCCGAACTTAAAAGGATTCATATTTTTAATACTTTACGATTGCGATTTTTTTCGCAACGAAAATTTTCGCAATAATACGACAATTATCTGGTACACAAAATGAAATTTTTGAGACTCAGTTTTGGCAATATCGACTTGGCTGAAATGGCATACGGAGCCGTTTTCTCGCCTCGGCATACAAGCAAGCTTGTATGCCGAGGCTTCAATGGGGAGGGGGGAGAGAATCTACTTCTTTCCGAATAGGGCATTCAGGATGGTTCTGCCTATCTTACGCTCAAGGCCTGACTTGGTCAGAGGGATGCCCGTCTCCCTTGCTATCTTCTGTTTGGCTTGTGTTATGCCCAATGCCCTCTTCCACGAGAAGGACATGCCTGGTATTGGCGATTTTCGTGCCATCGTTAAAGGTATTATTTTATTCGTATTTTACTATGTAACAACCATCGGTGATGGGCTCTTGACATCCGCAGGTGAGTTCAATCGAATAGCTTCGAACCATCAATTTTTTATACGGCAAAGATACTGTTTTTTTTCTCAAAGAGGTGCTTGCTTCAAAATAAGCATCAATCCACAACAACCTTGGCTCGATGTCAATTCTGGCTGGTTACCGTCCTATTCCCCATTTGCTACCTTGGCGATGCTCGGCCAGATACTTGTAAACAGCTGGGATGTGAAGCGGTGCGCTCCGTTATGGTTGACATGCGACCGGTCGCGGAAAAGTTCTGGATGGGCATTGAAAAAATCGGTATTGTAATAATCTACACACATAACGCCTTCGCTACAAGCCAACGAGGGCAAAAACGATTGGCACGCATCCGGCTGGAAATAGGGGGCAATAACAAAGATTAGCAATACCCCTTTCGCTTTACACCGCTGGATGATATGCCGCATGGCATCCACCTCACGTTGGATGGGTTGCAACGGCTTGCCATGAAGGCTGAATCCATCAGGTGCCAACACATCAGACGGCATCACACCGCCTATAGGTTCGTACCCCCCACGAATATCTACACTTCCCATGCCTTCGACCAACGTCTGCTTGATGCGATAAACACCCGAATGAATCTTTACCAACGACCCTACCCCATAATGCGACACCTGGTTCATACCTTTTCGCAAATAACGATTGTGTTTGCCTATCGGAGCAAATTTTACGAAGTTGGCAGCGAGGAGGGAGTCGTCGCCACACTGAAACATATAGTCGTAATACTCCATTACAATAGCCTTGGGAGTATAACGGTCAAGTATGGCATCCAAAAAACAGGCCGACTCTACCGCTCCCCGATTATGATAACCAGCATTATACACCTTATAATCCAAATGATGAGTGCGAAGGCTGTCTTCCAAGACCTGCGACTCCAACCCATGAGCACAGCGGCTCGACCCTATCAGGATAATCTCCTCATCGCAATACCCCAGCACATAACTGGCACGTTCGATACACGAGACCGAATCTCGGTTGTGGAAATAACGCAACCAGCGGCTCGCCACTACACCACACGCCACGTCACACACCAAAAGCAGTGCTGCTACGATAACCACATCGCAAACCAATCGCAATACCGTCTTTTTCATACGCATGGGTTAGAATTGGAAATAGATAAACTGCTGGTTGTCAAAATTGCCAAAAACGAGGATAACAACAATCAGCATCACCACACTCATATAACGCACCACGGCATGACGAGAATGCAGCAGACCAAAACGCCAGCCATGATGCTCCTTCAAGTCTTTGAACCACAGAAGCACCACACCCAGCACAACCGACACCAACAACGTCATGCTCCCTACATACAATGAGCCCCCCGCCGTCAGTATTCGACACACCATCAATCGGGCGCATTCTAAATCTGGAGCCCTAAAAAAAAGCCATGTGAAAGCCACCACAACGAACGTCAGCACCGTATGGAGACAGCGTGACAGCCACCCTTGCATCTCGGGCTTGCGTACATATTTCCAATAGAGCTTTTCTGCCACCAGATAAGTGCCATGCAAGGCACCCCAAACCACAAAATTCCAACTGGCACCATGCCATAATCCGCTTACCAAGAAAGTTACGAAAAGGTTAAACAGATGACGAGCAAACCTCACGCGATTGCCTCCCAACGGGATATAGAGATAATCCATAAACCAAGAGGAGAGCGAGATATGCCACCGTTTCCAAAACTCCTTAAACGACAATGCAAAATAGGGCTGTTGGAAATTGGTCATCAGCCTAAATCCCATGACACGTGCAGCACCGATGGCGATAAGGCTATAACCACCAAAATCACAATAAATCTGTAAGGCAAACAGGACAATAGCCATCAGGATGGTGATGCCGCTGTGCATAAAGGGGTAACGAAACACCGCATCTACATACACAGCCACCACATCAGCCACACACAACTTCATAAAGTATCCCCACAGCATCTGCTTAAACCCCTCTACCACGTCGTCGTAACAAAAAGAATGACAACTATGAAACTGCGGCAGCAGATGGGATGCTCGCTCGATAGGACCTGCCACCAACTGTGGGAAGAAACTCACGAACAATGCGTATGTAACGAAATCACGCTCAGCCTCTATAGTACCTCTATACACATCGATAGTATATCCTACAGCTTGGAAGATATAGAACGATATCCCCACGGGCAGCAGCACGTCGAGATTAGGGATCCGCCAGTTAATCCCGACCGCCGACATCAATGCAAAGAGATTCTCGTTAAGGAAATTGAAATATTTGAAAAAAAACAAGATGCTGAGGTTCAGCACCACCGACACCACCAGCCCACGTTTGCGACGCCTTTTATTCTGGGCTGGCTCCCGTTGCAGCCACAATGCACACCCATAGGTAACAGCCGTAGAGACAAGGATAAGCAAAGCGTATGCAGGCTTCCAGCACATATAGAAATAATAGCTGGATACCAGCAGAAGAAACGTTCGACCCCGCTTGTTGGGTATCAGGAAATAGCACAGACAAACAATGGGGAAAAACAACAAGAAATGCAACGAGTTGAAGAGCATGCTTACCTCCTATCCTGCCATCATTCGTTTTTGGTCTGGACTCCAATCTGTGTCAGTTCTTCTACCTTTACTTTCAGTCCGCGAGTGTAGGCGTAACATTCCGTGACCAGTTGCTTGGTCTCGGCGATAAGGTTGTCAATATTGTCAAGACTGGCTTCAGGTTTTTTCACCAGTTCTTCTATCTCTTTGAGTCGCGCTATATTGCGCATGTAATCTTGATTGGTCATTGTTCTATCGGGTGTTGTAGGTTGTGTTCTCTTATAGTGTTGATTGTGCAATCCCAGCAGCCGTCGGCGAACAGCAGCGAGAAGTCTTCGCCCACGCGTTTGGACTGTGCGCTGGTTACCAATGTCCCATCGGGATTCAGTGCTAAGGCGTAGCCCTGCCTCAGGATGCCACGAGGGTCGGACGATGTGATTCTTGTATCCGTCAATGCTATCTGCGCCTCGCAGGCGGAGATAGTGGAGGTCATGGCAAAAGCTATTGTGGAGAGGCAACGACTCACATCCGAGTCGGCTTTTGCGACGATAGCAGACATACTGTTGGCGATGCTTGACTGCAACTGTTGCACCGACTGATCCAACTGGTGGATATTGGAGGAGAGGTAGAAACGGATATTGCCGTAAAGGTCTGCCACCCTCGACTCCTCGGCCAGCAACTTGCGTTCCAAGGCTTGTTGCACTCCTATCAGGGCGGTCACCACCTCGTCCTCTATGCGAGACATCCAGTCGATGAGGAAGCCTGCCAACGCCGTAGGCGTCTTGAAATGGCTGTGCGCCACCATATCAGCCACATGGTAGTCGCGTTCATGGCCAATGGCAGTAAGCACTGGCAAAGGGCAACGTGCTATGGTTTGACACAGGTCGTGGTCGTCGAAACAAAACATATCGCTCTCGGCTCCTCCGCCACGCAGTATCAGTACCACATCGTAACCACCTGCTGCCTCTATCTGGTGCAACTGCTCGATGATAGTGGCTGGCGCACCCTCACCCTGCACCAACGAAGGGAACAGAGTGTGTTGAAATACAAAACCCCGTGAGTTGGCATTGAGATGCTTTACAAAGTCGTCGTAGCCTGCCGCACTTTGCGACGAGATTACCGCAATACGTCCAGGTAGGAATGGCAAAGGCAGCTGCTTCTGCATGTCCATCAAGCCGCCATCCGTCAGCCGCTTGATAGTGGCTTGCCGCTCTTGCTCACGCAGGCCCAACGAGTAGGCTGTGTCGATATCCAAAATAATCAACGAGAGTCCGTATAGGGCATGGTACTCCACAGACACCGCTATCACCACTGACATACCCGCCTCCAAGTCTTTGCCCGTGACCTGATTGAAACGAGCCAATACCATGGAGTTGTGTCGCCACAGCTTTGCCGAAGCCTTTGCCGCGATGGTTCCGTCCGCCTTTTTCTCAATCACGTTGAGATAGTGATGTCCGCCCACCATACGATGCGACTCCACCTCCACCCGCACCCAGCATTGTAAAGAGCCAATCCTATCGTTTATCACAGATTGGAGGTCAGATAGTTCAATATATTCAGAATGGTTCATCTCCAGAACTTTGCGTTGCAAAGGTACACAAAAAAATTGAGCTATACGATACATCGTAAAAAAGGCGGGTTGCAGCACATACGCTACAACCCGCCTTAATAAACTAATAGCAATTATTATTTGCCTTCGGCAGTAACGCGCTCAAGCCATTTTACCATGCAAAGCATGACCACCATGGAGAGGAAGCATACAGCCATGAATACAATCCAAGCAGTTGAGATTGGGAATTTGTTGTAGAGCAATGGGCCAATCCACAAGAAGCCATTGCCTACTGCCGTTGCACCAAGCCATAAGCCCTGACACAGACCCAAAAGGTTTTTAGGAGCCACCTTTGAGATGAAACTCAAGCCCAGCGGGCTGATGAAGAGCTCTGCCACCGTCATAAAGAAATAGTAAAGGATCAATACCCACGGAGCAGCCTTCATAGCGGCAGCCGCATCGACCGACATAGCTCTGAAATCGGTACCCGAAGGGTAGCCTTGCACATAGCAAAAGATAGTCATAAACAGATAAGCACAGCCCGCAATACCCATACCGATAGCTATCTTCATAGGAGTGGAGATGGCTTTGCCACGACGAGCCAAGCCTTCAAACAGCCACATGATTGGGAAGGTAAGCAAGATAACGAAGAATGGGTTGACAGCCTGCCAGATTTCGGGAGCCAAACTCTCGGTGTGGACGAAGTCGCGGGCAAACAATGACATAGACGTTCCATTTTGGTGGAATGAGAACCAGAAAAATACAGCAATAACCAAAACGGCAAACATAGCATATAAGCGTTGTTTTAACTCTTTTGCCATAGCTTGTTTTTCTTCGGCAGTATAAGAAACGCTCTCGACAGCAGACTTCTTGGCTGGAGTAGGCAGACCTTTCTTAGTACAAAGGAAGATAACCAACGAGATAATCATAGCAGCTACCGAAGCGATAAAGCTATAATGAACACCAGTATTGAACACATTGAGGTATTGGTCGCAAAATGCGTACATATCGGCTGGCAACATGCCGTTGTTGACCTGGGTTGCCAATTCGCTCAACTTGGTCATAGCATCACCTACCAAAGCGCCCGAAGCGTTGATGTATTGGTGGCATAGGGCTGGCAATTCAGCATTGTATAACAAACCGTTTTGGTTCAACCACCAGCTGCGGAGCAAAGGAGCCACAAATGGGGCGATAAGGCCACCCACATTGATAAACATGTAGAAGATTTGGAATCCGCTATCACGCTTGCTCTTTGCAATACGCAAAGCCTCTTCGCCCTCTTTGGCGGCAGCAATCTCGAAATTGTCGTACATCTGGCCTACAATAGCCTGCAGATTGCCTTTGAACAAGCCATTACCAAAAGCGATAAGGAACAAGGCAAGACATGTAAGTGGTAGCAACCAACTCATATTGCCAGCAGTGGCCATGATAGGGATAGCCAGAATCACATAACCCGAAGCCATCACCAAAAGACCCGTCTGGATAGTGCCTTTGTAATTCTGCGTCCGGTCCGCAATAATACCACCGACTAAACTTAAGATGTAGATACCCATATAGAATATGGAGTAAATCAATGTTGATTTCTCCTCTGGAAGACCGAACTTTGAGCAGAGGAAGAGTACCAGCACCGCATTCATGATATAATAGCCAAAACGCTCGCCCATATTGCTCAAGGCTGCGGCTATCAATCCTTTAGGATGTCCTTTAAACATATTATAATTAGTTTTAGTTAATAGATGCTATAAAAACGACCGTGAGCAAAGCAACAGCACATATAATTGACTGCATAACTCACCAAATAGAGTGCAAAGATACAAAAAAAAAACAATAACAAAAACAAATGGTCGTTTTATACTTGTTTTTTTGTTAAACCAGACACCTGATTTGATGATACAAGCTCTACACACCATCCGAGAAGGAGGGGTAATACTCTACCCCACCGACACTATATGGGGGTTAGGCTGCGACGCATCGAACGCTGACGCTATAGCCAAAATCCAACGCATCAAGCAGCGCGACCCACACAAAAACATGCTTGTGCTCGCTCTGCCTGAATTTACCACCATTCTCAACCCCACCGCTCTCAACCTGCTTCAAAACAGCATCCGCCCCACCACGGTGATTGTGCCTATCCACCAAATCCAATTTCACAACTCCACGCTCGGCAACTACCATGAGTCCACGCTCGGTATCCGATTCCCCAAACACCCATTCTGCCAATCACTGCTACACTCCTTAGGATGCCCTATTATCAGCACCTCCGCCAACCTATCGGGGGAGCCTTCGCCAGCACACTTTGAAGAGATATCCGACAAGATAAAACTATCAGTAGATTACTGCGTGCCCAACCTCCCAGAATATCAAAGCAACGTTACGCAAGCCAGCCGGATATTAAAAATAGAGCCATCGGGCGAAATCAACGTTATTCGCGACTAACCTAATTGCTGTTGCCATGCTTCAATACCAGATTGATACCCATATTGACCAAATAGATGACAACGCCATTCAGGAGACCTTGCCTCTGATGCCAGCCAATCTGCAAGAGGCAACGCTAAAAATGCGGTTTACGCAAGGCCGACGCGAAAAAGTGGCTTCCTATCTGTTGCTATGCAAGATGCTACGCGAGCACAACCTTTACCACCAGCAACCCCAATTTGACTATACCGAACAGGGTAAGCCCTTCCTTGCCAACTACCCCCAACTGCATTTCAACCTCAGTCATTGCAAAAATGCAGTGGCAGTGATAGTCAGCACTGAGAGTTCCGTCGGGATTGACATTGAATGTGATCGCCATATCGAAGATGGATTGATAAGATATACCATGTCGCCCATTGAGCAACAGCACATATTCCAGCAGTCCAACCCTGCCATGGCATTTTTGGAGCGGTGGACGCAAAAAGAGGCATACCTAAAATATCTTGGCACAGGTATAGACCGAGATTTACGCACCATTCCAGACCCCGAAAGCTTACGCCTACAAGACATAATTACCGAGACGAAGTCGCTGAACAACGGCTACGTCTCGGTATGCTACCACAGATAACCTCTCGTAGGATTCGCTATGCTTTCCCTACAAAATTCATATCAAACGGCACTGCATTTTCGGGAGCAGCAGGCTCTACTATAGTGCCAAACTTATCCTCGTATTTTTGGATATTATCGTTTAGTGCCATCAGCAGCCGCTTAGCATGAACTGGCGACATCAGTACTCGACTGCGCACCTGCGGATTGGGAGTACCTGGGAGCATCTGTGCGAAATCCAAAATAATCTCGGTTGGGGAATGCGAGATAATAGCTAAATTGCTATACGTTCCTTTTGCTACATCGGGACTCATATCAATATTCAAGCCCTGTTCTTTTTTTTCTGACATAGTATATACTGTACTAAAATTAATTATTGCTGTCCACCAAACTAACCTGATAACAATAGTTTATCTTACTAAAGAAGCCGAACAACTATTTCATCAAAGATTATAGAAATAGGGTCCAGCCTATTCAACCAGACCCTATAACTTAGATATACACTATAACCTATCTACTTTGTCTCGTCTGCATTGCTAACGATGATGTCCTGATATTCGCGCAGACCCGTACCTGCAGGAATAAGATGTCCTACAATAACGTTTTCCTTCATACCCTCCAAGGTATCCTGCTTTGCATTGATAGCGGCATCGGTAAGCACCTTGGTGGTTTCCTGGAACGATGCGGCACTGACAAAACTCTTGGTCTGCAACGAAGCACGCGTAATACCTTGCAACACTTGTTTGGCAGTAGCGGGGTAAGCATCGCGGGTTGACATGATACGCTTATCGTTACGGCGTAAGAACGAATTCTCATCGCGCAGTTGTCGAGCTGTGATAATTTCACCAGCCTCATACTTATCGGAATCGCCCTGATCTTCAACCACCAGTTTGCCAAAGATTTCATCGTTGGTCTCGTGGAAATCAATCTTGTTAACCAAGTCGCCAGGCAAGAAATGTGTGTCGCCCGGTTCCTCAATCTCCACCTTACGCATCATCTGACGCACGATAACCTCGAAATGCTTGTCATTGATTTTCACACCTTGCAAACGATACACTTCCTGAACTTCATTGACAATATACTCTTGCACCTTGATAGGACCCTTGATAGCCAAGATATCGGCAGGAGTGATGGCACCCTCACTCAAAGGAGTACCTGCTTTGACATAATCCTGATCTTGAGCCAAGATTTGCTTGCTGGTAGAGATAAGGTAGGTCTTCTTCTCGCCTGTCTTAGAGGTAATCGTGATCTCACGATTGTTACGCTTAAGCTTTTTGGCGATCGACACAATACCATCGATCTCAGCCACCACGGCAGGATCGCTGCTGTTGCGCGCCTCAAAGAGCTCGGTAACACGTGGCAGACCGCCCGTGATATCGCCAGCCTTACCAAACGAACGAGGAATCTTGATCATGATATCGCCAGCCTTCAACTTTTGACCTTGCTCCACACCGATGTGAGCACCTACTGGCAAGTCGTAAACCTTCAGTATATTACCTTCATCATCAATAATATTCAACGTAGGATTCTTAGTACGCTGACGAGACTCGATAACAATCTTGTCGGTCAAACCCGTTTGCATATCACTATCTACACGATATGTCACGTTCTCAATAACATTTTCGAACGACACAGTACCTGACACATCGCTCATGACAACTGCATTGTAGGGATCCCACTCTGCAATCATATCGCCCTTTTGAACCTTGGAATGAGCAGACTTATACAATTTGGCACCATAAGGCAGCAATGCCGAGAAGAGTGTGACATCCGTCTTTTCATCAACGATACGCAACTCTGCAGAACGCCCCATAACCACATCGTATGAATTGCCATCGGCATCGGTATAAGGTACAAAACGAAGTTCGTCAATCTCCAACATACCGTCATGTTTTGCCACAACACTTGACGACGAACCGACGTTGCCACCAGCCACACCACCAACGTGGAAAGTACGAAGCGTAAGCTGTGTACCTGGTTCACCAATTGCCTGAGCAGCGATAACACCCACTGCCTCACCTTTTTGAACCATCTTACCAGTGGCAAGATTGCGACCATAACACTTGGCACATACACCATGTTTGGATTCGCAGGTAAGCACCGAACGGATTTCGACCTCCTCGATACCTGCGGCTTCTATCTTCTTACAGATATCCTCGGTAAGTTCTTGACCAGCAGGGACTATAAGTTCGTTGGTTTGTGGATGATAGATATCATGAACCGACGTACGACCCAATATACGCTCACCGAGCGACTGCACAATATCCTCACCTTTTTTCAAAGCTGTAGTCGGCAAACCACGCAGCGTACCACAATCTTCCTCATTGATAATCACATCGTGAGCCACATCAACCAAACGGCGAGTCAAGTAACCAGCGTCAGCTGTTTTCAAAGCAGTATCTGCCAAACCCTTACGGGCACCGTGCGTAGAGATGAAATACTCCAACACCGACAAACCCTCTTTGAAGTTGGATATAATAGGATTCTCGATAATCTCATTACCTGCAGCACCAGCCTTTTGTGGCTTGGCCATAAGGCCACGCATACCTGACAACTGACGAATCTGCTCCTTGCTACCACGAGCACCAGAGTCGTACATCATATACACAGGGTTGAAACCTTGATTGTCGGCTTTCAGACGCTTCATCAACGTTTCGGTCAACTGGTTGTTGGTATTGGTCCAAATATCGATAACGTGGTTATAACGCTCGTTGTTAGTGATAAGACCCATGGCATACTGAGCCATAACCTCTTCGACCTCTTCGTTGGCTTTGCCAATCAGTTCCTCCTTCTCAGCAGGAATCAACACATCGCCCAAATTGAACGACAAGCCACCACGGAAAGCCTGACGATAACCCATGTTCTTGATATCGTCAAGGAAGATGGCCGTAGCTGCATTGCCACATACTGTGAACATGTCGCCTATGATGTCGCGCAACGACTTCTTGCCCAGCACCATATTGATAAAGCCATACTGATCGGGAACTACCTGGTTGAAAATGATACGCCCCACTGTAGTACGCAAACGATTAGTCTTTATGTAATGACCCTTCTCATCAAGAACAGGGTATCCATCTTTATCGCGTACAATATCAAACTCTGTACGGCTATATTTCTCTATGTCAGCCGCACTGGTGCAGTCACGGTCAGTCAGCAAATTACCGTTCTTATCCTTGATAACCTCGGTAAAAGTATTATCGGTCTTTACAAAATCATATTCATCTCGACCGTCAAACTGTTTGAGTCGAACACTTATACAAGCATTTTGGGAGACCCGTTTCTCGTTGAAAGCGATAATTACCTCCTCGGCAGAATAGAAACGGCTACCCTCACCCTTTACGACCTCGGTATCGGTAGAACGACGAGGCTTGGTAGTATAATAAAGACCCAACACCATGTCCTGCGAAGGCACTGTGATAGGAGCACCATTGGCAGGATTCAAGATATTGTGAGATGACAGCATCAGCAACTGCGTCTCAAGAATAGCAGCATTACCCAATGGGACATGAACAGCCATCTGGTCGCCATCGAAGTCGGCATTGAAACCCGTACATACCAAAGGATGCAGACGAATGGCCTTACCCTCGACCAAGCGAGGTTGGAACGCCTGGATACCCAAACGGTGCAACGTAGGAGCACGGTTAAGCATAACTGGATGTCCTTTCAGGATATTCTCAAGGATTTCCCATACCACGGGGTCTTTACGGTCAACGATACGCTTGGCAGACTTGACCGTCTTGACCAAACCACGCTCAAGCATCTTGCGAATAATGAACGGCTTGAACAACTCTGAAGCCATATCTTTGGGCAGACCGCACTCATGCATCTTAAGTTCAGGACCCACCACGATAACCGAACGACCAGAGTAGTCAACACGCTTACCCAACAGATTTTGACGGAAACGACCGGTCTTGCCTTTCAGCGAATCAGAGAGCGACTTCAACGAGCGGTTGCTGTCTGACTTGACGCTCGAAGACTTACGGCTGTTATCAAACAGCGAATCCACAGCCTCTTGAAGCATGCGTTTCTCGTTGCGCAAAATGACCTCTGGTACTTTCTGATCGATCAACTTCTTCAAACGGTTGTTGCGCATAATCACCTTGCGGTACAACTCGTTGATATCCGAAGCGGCAAACCGACCACCATCGAGCGGAACCAACGGACGCAAATCTGGAGGAATCACAGGAATAATGCTCATAATCATCCACTCTGGACGGTTGTCCATGCCACGCGCTCTCATACGTCGTTGAGAGTCAAGGAACGACTCTACGACATTCAAACGTTTCAAGCAGTCTAACTTGCGGGTGCTCGACTTTTCTTCCGATGCACGCTTACGCAAGGAGTTAGACAGTGATTTAAGATCCAACTCTTTGAGAAGCGTCAACAAGCTCTCTGCGCCCATACCAGCGATAAACTTATCAGGATCACTATCTGGCAGCTGGTCGTTATTTTCTGGAAGAGCATTAAGAACCGCCTCATATTCCTCGGTTTTCAGTACCTGACACTTCTGCAAAGGCTCATCGCCCAATTTAGCACAACCAGGCTGAATAACCACATAATTCTCGTAATAAATGATCGACTCCAATTTCTTACTGGGGATATCCAGCAACGTACCAATACGGTTGGGCAGAGAGCGGAAGAACCAAATATGAGCCACTGGCACAGCCAACTCGATATGACCCATACGCTCACGACGCACCTTCTTCTCAGTAACCTCCACGCCACAGCGGTCACAGACAATACCCTTGTAGCGGATACGCTTATACTTGCCGCAATAGCATTCCCAATCGCGTGTAGGGCCGAATATACGCTCACAAAATAGACCATCACGCTCAGGCTTATATGTACGATAATTGACCGTAACCTCCTTGGTAACCTCACCATGAGAACGACGTTTGATTGATTCGGGAGATGCCAAACTGACGGTTATCGACTTAAAATCGTTTTTTATTTGATTTTCTTGTTTGAAAGCCATTTTCTAAACTGTTAAATTTTAATTGTTAAGTGTTATTTATACGGTTAGTGCCCTGTCGTCCCGTGCGAAGGAGCCGCACATAAGACAACGCAACACTTAACATCAGTCAAAGGTTACCTCAAGTCCCAATCCATTCAACTCGTGGACAAGTACATTGAACGACTCTGGAGTGCCAGGATTTGGCATATTGTCGCCTTTGACGATAGACTCATACGCTTTGCTACGCCCCATCACATCATCAGACTTGACAGTAAGCACCTCCTGTAAAACATGAGAAGCACCAAAAGCCGCGCGAGCCCATACCTCCATCTCTCCAAAACGCGGACCCACGAAGTTGGCCTTACCGCCAAGAGGTTGTTGCGGTACCAACGAGTAAGCAACAATGCTACTAG
>JAGHVA010000201.1 GCA_018064565.1 Candidatus Colimorpha onthohippi | reverse complement strand
CAACACACACAACAGATCGCAGAAGCAGAGTTATGCAGACAATGCCAACGCATGGAACACGGCTGGTTATTGCTTTATCGCTGGAGCAGTGGCTCTTTACGCGTGGAACATCATCGATGGTATAGTAGCTCCTGGCAGACCTACTATCAAATACGGCAACAAAGTTCTGGCCATAGCTCCTACTGCCACGCCAAATTATGCGGGGATGGCATTCTCTTTATCCTTTTAAAAATCGAAATTATGAAAAAAATATTGATAATGGTTGCTTTGATGGCTCTTTTTGTTGCTTGCGATAAGGTGGAGTTCGACAACTTTTCCACCATCTCTGGCACTATCGTTGATGCCGTTGACCAGTCCCCGATATACGATGTCGCTGTTACTCTAAGCCCATCGGGTAAAAGTACAAGAACTGACGGTGGTGGGTATTTCGAGTTTGCAGAGCTGGACGAAATGCAGTACACTATCACTGCGACCAAATCTGGCTACTCCACAGAACGCAGATCTATTACCGCCATCGCTGGTGAGACATCAAACATTGTCATTCCCATGGGAAAAAATTAAGTATAGCACTTCCCAACAAAACAAATCGCAATTTGGAGTTATTGTTCTTGTAAGTACATAAATGAGTCCGATTATAAATAAGCAAAAAATAGTTTGTGGTAATAATGTTATGTCTATGAGGCGTTTAATAATAGCAATGATGGCATTGCTTTTGACTTTGTCGGTATCGGCACAGGTGGATCGCAATGCTTATATCCAGCAGCGGAAGCAGATGCAGCAGCGGTTTCAACAACAGCAGGGTCAAATGCGACAGCAATATGCAGACAGCCGACGTAAGGCGCAGCAGGAGTATGCCGAATTTCGCAGGAAGGCCAACGAGGAATATGCCGCATCGCTGAGTCAAGGATGGAAACAAACCAGCACGCTGCCACCCGTACTCCCTCCCAAAGCGGAGCCGAAGCCTGCACGTCAACCTATGGCACCTATACAAAAAATACCGTCAGCAATATCTTTACCCTACGGTGAGGTTGTCAACCTTCCTGCTCCGCCACATTCTGTACCTATACCCGACATTCCTGAGCCAGAACCTTCGACTCCCATGCTTCGGTTTTCTTTATACGGGCAGATATGCGAAGTGCATGCCGATAGTGATGTTCTAAAATTTCAGTTGCCATCGGTGGACGAACGGGGTGCCGCATCGATGTGGAGGGTGCTTTCGCAAGAGAAATACAATGGCATATTGCATGACTGCCTCGCACAGCGTGAGGCTCTTCACCTTGGAGATTGGGGCTATCTGCGTCTGCTACAAGCCATGAGTGAGCAGTTGCTTGGCAAAGGGAGTGATGAGGCGGTGCTGATGCAGATGTACCTATTGACGCAATCAGGCTATGCTGTCCGATTGGCGAAGCAGAATGGTCATTTTGCATTGCTGATGCCATTCACACATACGCTTTATGGTTATTCTTTCGTCACAATTGATGGACAAGAATACTATCTGCTGTCGAAGAATGCAAAAGGAACCGTTTTGGTCTGTGAGGTTGGATTTCCCAAAGAGAAGGTTGCCAATTTCCAAATGGCTGAGTTGCCGAAATTCAGTGGCAAGCAGATTCAGGAGCGTACCTTTGTGGCTAAGCACTATGGCGATATGAAGGCCACGGTAAGAGTCAACAAGGCTCTTATCGAATTCCTTGACGACTACCCAGAGAGCAATGCATTGGACTGCTATGCGTTGGTTGGACTTAGCAACGAGGCGAAAGAGGATCTTTATCCCGTGCTACGCACGCAGATAAAAGGCAAGAGCAAAGCGGATGCAGTAGCCATGTTGCTCAACTTTGTGCAGACCGCCTTTGACTATGCCACCGATCAAGAGCAGTTTGGCTACGAGCGTCCGCTGTTTGGTGACGAGAGTTTGTTCTACCCGAGCAACGACTGTGAGGATCGTTCTATATTATATTCTATATTGGTTCGCGACCTGCTGGGGCTTGATGTCGCATTGGTACGTTGGCCTGGCCATGTGGCTACAGCGGTATGTCTCACCGAAGAGGTAGCTGGTGACTATTTCACCATCGACGGTCGCCGCTTTACCGTGTGCGACCCCACCTACATCGGTGCCGATATTGGACAGACTATGCCAAATTTCAAAAATGCCTCAGCTCGTTTGATAAAACTGTAGGGCAATGCAATGAATTTTTTCAATCAGCCGAAGGTGTATGCATGAGTTCTGCTGTGTCTCAATAAGATGAATATCATGCAAATGCAAAAAAAAAACACAAAAATTATAATCCACTTATGAAAAAAATACTTTTACTCTGTTTTGTTAGTTTGACAATGATGGCAACATGGTATGGCTGCTCCAAGGATGAAGAAGAGAGTGAAAAATTAGGGTCAATATTAGGGTCAATATACGGCATCGTAACCGTTACTGGGGAACCTTTGAAAGGCGTGGGAGTATCTCTTTATACTTCGGGAGGATCCCTCTTATTGAAAACTGTCACTTATGATGATGGGCATTACGAATTTACAGACCTTACTCCAGGGGAATACGAAATTGTCGTAGAAGGGGATGCTTACGAAGAATTTAGCGTTTGGGTTACTGTGGAAGCAGGGAGGCAGGCACGTGCTGATATGCAATTGACTTTAGCTGATACGGGACTCACCGTTGTTACGTGTGATGCAGAGGTATTAGGTCGTAGCGCAATACTAAAAGGGCAATACACCTATGCTTACAGAACAACTCCTACAGAATGGGGTTTTTATTATTCTACTTCTAAACCTGTTTCTGCTGGAACAAAGGTGGTATCAAGCGGTAAAACAGAAACAAATACATCCTATACCTATACTTTCGATGCCAGTATATCTAATTTGTCTCCAGGCAAGTACTATGTACAGGCTTATGCTAAAAATGCTTATGGTCTCACCTATGGGGATATAAAGACCTTTTCTACAAGCAATGATCCTGCCGTCAAAACCCTTGCGGTGACAAATGTTACGGAAAGTACAGCAACCTTGAACGGTGAAGTGGTATATGCAGGTAATCCTGAATTTATAGAACGTGGATTTGTCTATTCCAGCTCTTTTGCCAATCCTACGGTCGAAGACCCTTCATCATCTACGAAAAGAAAAGTGGTTTCTGGAAAATCGACATCATTCAGTGCCAATATCGATAATTTAACCAAAGGTACTACCTATCATGTAAGGGCATACGTAACGAATGCAAATGGAACATTTTATGGTGAATCTGTCGATTTCGTTCCATTGGATCCCAACGTTATTCGTATTTCCTCGTTAGGGTTGATGATACAGAAGTATGACTTAAGTAGCGGTGCTGATTGGAACACCGCAAAAACTCTCTGTGAGAACTCCACCGTAGGCGGTTATACAGATTGGAGGTTGCCAACGATAGGTGAATTAGCGTCAATATACAAGTATGGCGTATCTGTTAACTGGGCAGAGAATTCAGTTGGTAAGTTTTTTAAAGATTGGTATTGGAGTAGTTCCCCTAAGGATAATATTTATTATTATGTATTATCAATGTCTAATGGGGGTTCCGATTATTGGGGTGAAGCATGTCAGTCATGTACTTATCGTGTCCGTGCGGTTAGGATTCTATAAGGTGCCATCTGCAAAAAGAAGCATGCCAAGAGTACCGCTTATTGAAAGATAATCCCGCAGATACAAGCCACAACCCCTTTTCGACAAACCGAGGGCGTGAGCCTCTCGCAAATCCCATACAAACCAACGAACAACCCACAATAGCAATAAAACTCCACCTATGAGAAAAATACTTTTTGCTTTACTGTCATGCATGGCCCTGGCGACCGTATGGTACGGATGTTCCAAGAATGAGGACGAAGGTGAACAAACGGGCATCATCTATGGCACCGTGACGGACTTTGCCACGGGCGAACCCGTGGGCGATGCCAACGTCAAACTCAAGCCCAGCGGCGAGACTACCCTTACGGGAAGTGATGGAAGTTTCGAATTTACAGGTCTTACTGCTGGCAAATACACCCTGCAACTGTCGAAAGCAGGCTACAACGACCTCGACGACGACTACGTAATCCAATTGGAGGCTGGCAAGAACGTGAAACGCGATGTGCAGATGCGTAAGCAGATAGCCTCTCTGCAGGTTACCGATATGGCAGGCAACGACATTAAGGAATTGGACTTGGGGAGCCAGGAGTCGATAACCTCCAAGTCGTTCAATATCTACAACAACGGCACGCTGAACATCACCTGTGAGATTACCTACGCTTGTCCGTGGATTACCTCGGTGTCGAACATCACCAACCCGATTAAACCAGGTCAGACGGTTACTGTAACGGTGACAATAGACCGCACACGCCTCTCTGGTGGCGAGAACAGTACGTTACTGCACATAATCTCCAACAACGGTAGCAACGAAATCAAAGTCATAGCAACGGGTCCAGATTTGCCAACCGTCACCACTGCTGGTGTTACCAAAATCACCGCATCCAGTGCCACCTGTGGAGGCAACGTCATTGCCGACGGTGGTTCGTATGTTACCGAGCGCGGCATCTGTTGGGCCACCACCAACGCCCCGACCACGTCGAACAGCCATCAGGCTATGGGGCAGGGCAACGGGACTTTTACTTGCAATATGAGCAATTTGGAGCCTAACAACGTATATTATGTCCGTGCCTATGCCATCAACAGCAAAGGTACTGCCTATGGTGAGCAGAAGCAGTTTACCACGGCATCTGGTCTGCCTACGGTTACTATCAACAGTGTTACCAATATCACCGCTACCAGTGCCACCTGTGGTGGTAGCGTGAGCGACAACGGCGGATACGCCGTCACCGACAAAGGGCTGGTGTGGGGCACCACGCAATACCCCACATTGAGCAACAGCCACGTTAGCCTGGGCAGCGGCAACGCCCCCTTCACCGGCTCGATGACCAACCTCAGCATCGGCACCACCTACTACGTGCGCGCATACGCCACCAACAGCAGAGGCACCTCGTACAGCAGCACCCAGCAGACCTTAACCACAGGCAACGGCCTGCCCACGGTGACGACCACCAACGTTACCATGAGCGGTGGAAAAGTGGTCTCCGGAGGCAACGTTACCAGCAGTGGTGGCTATACCGTCACCGCCCGCGGCATCTGCTATGGGGTCTACCCCAATCCGGACCTGACGGCGGCATACACGCATACCACCGACGGCACCGGTACGGGCTATTTCACCTCGGTGATCGAGGCCTCTGAGGGCTCGCAGATATACGTGCGTGCCTACGCCACCAATGCCAACGGCACTGCCTACGGCGAACAGGTGATTTTGAACCTCGACTATTTGAGACTGCCAACATTTCAATTCAATGGACACACCTACAAGGTGGCACCTGACCCAGGTAATTTTATGGGATGGGGGGCTGCCAACGCATACTGCGAAAATCTAACAGCCTACGGTTATACCGACTGGAAACTACCAACTGTTGAAGAATTGGAAACGATGTACGCTAATAGAGGAGTAATAGGTGGATTTGAAACGGACAACGTTAGGAATGGTGATACTTATTATTTTTTTTATTGGTCATCAACAAAAGAGATAAATCAACACTATAGCATTGAGTGGAAAAGCGGACAAAGAATGTCTTGGCCTAGTTTAGAGTCTGCTGGCTGTTCTGATGGTTCTTATTATTGCTATTATCATGTTCACGTCCGCCCAATCCGAGTGGATAATTAACGACATAAGCCATGCGGCATGAAGGTAAGAAAATAGTAAACCTTCTTGACAAGCCGAGGACGTAGAGTCTTGGCATGTCGCATCTCTGCCTATGCTGAGACGAGAAATATCACAAAAAAACAATAACGTTATCTATTATAATTTATTAACCAATTAATTAAAATACACAACATGAAGAAAAAAGTATTGTTAGTAGTCCTTGCTATCATGGGGCTAAGTTTCGGGCTCCGTGCACAGGAGTACTGGATTGAGGGCTTTTACGAGAGACTTGGAGAGGGCAAGTACACGTTGAAGCACATCCAAACGAATGGAATTCAACTGGATGGAAAGACCAATCTCCAAGGTACCTTGTACGGAGAGAAGACATCTGTTCAAGGTCAAGACGGCTTGACTGGCACGATGATTAAGTTTAGGTTTGACAAAGCTACCACGGATTGTCCTTCGAAGTGGAACAATGGCTTCGGATTCCTCCAATATTGGGATGAGGACAACTTCAAATGGAAGGAAGATGTAGAAAGTTATACGGTTCAACTATAGGATATTCCCAAAGCGATGTGGTTATCATGCTTGTATTGGACTTTAGTGGTTCTATGTCACAATATATCTCATCGTTGCGAAAATCAGCAAAAAAGTTAATTCACGAAATCGGGAAAGCATCCAACGGGAACATACATGTTGGTATCATAGCCTTCGCAGGTATGGACAAGGCAGAAAATCAGGTGATGCCTATTACGCCTATCACCGACGAGAATATTTACCGGTTTGATAATTTTATTGATGCCGCTCAACAAGGGAAAGAAACAGCTCTTTACTACTCTATGGACAAAGCGGTGAAAATGATTGAAGATTATACAAACCGTATGCACTTTTCGAAAAAAAAATACAACGGTTCCTATATGATTACTTTTACAGATGGTTTGGATAACGCGTCTGTTAATGATGTTATTAGCCCATCAATGCGCCGTGGTAGCAAAAACCAGTACCTTGCTTACGTTAGTAACCTGTTGGTAGGCGGTGATAAGAAATTGGTGCTTGGAATGCCAATTGAGCCTTTTGCTGTTGGTTTCACGGGATCTGAGAAATTTTCTGACGAAGATCTTAGGTTCTTTGAGGATGTGTTACGACGTACCACGCCAGACAAAGACCATTTCATACTATCTAAAGACTTTGATAAGGTTGAAGCCTTTTTTGCGGAAATTGCAAAAAATCTAACAGAACGATGGCAAAATCTTCAAATGTATGTTGGAGAATCCCAATATGGTAGGGTTCGTTGGGTATTGCGTTGTGGAGAAGAACCAAAACCAGAACCGATAAAAACAAGTAAGCCTTCTCCTTGGTGGGGCATAAGTGCAAACTATGCAACTGGTATGTCTGGTGATTTTATGTCATACGGTCTAAGTCTTGATATGGCATTTTCTGTTAGTGAGTCTGTCGCTCTTGGTGGACGCATAAAATTAACTATGGATAATTATCAGTACCTCAGTTCTACTTATGTTGACTATACTGATTATTACGGATATTATGATGGTTATTGGGCTGATTCCAAAGACGGAGACGATGGTCCAGGTATATGGATTGGACCAGAATTCAAATATACATTTCCCAAAAACAATGCCATTATCGTTGGCATTGGATTTGCAGGGTTATGCAGTTTCAATTGGGAAACTTTCTATCTCCAATTAGGATATAAGACAAAGAAATCTTTTTACATCACTGTCGAATCTCTCCTTGCAGGAGATGTGACTGGTGTTGGTGTGGGTCTTGGATTTTCTTTTGGTGGTAAAAGAAGTAAGTAAAGATAAGTCAAAGTTATACTTGTAGGCGTAGCAGTTCAATGGACTAATCAAAATATAACTGCTGGCACCAAGTAGCAAAAACTACACGCAGAAGACTCCCGTTTTATAGGCGGTGAGTCTTCTGCATTTTACATCCCCAATCCAACCTCTTTCCTGTGTGGAGTATTATACAAGCGGCTTACCACAACTGGCCTGGTTGTCTTCGTTTTTCTTTGGGGGCGAACTGTTTGTCAAATGCCTCTGCTTCGGCTTCGTTTACAAAGTAGCCTTGTGGGGTGGTGTATTCGCCTGTGATATTTTGAAGATACCCTTCCCTCAATTCTTTGCATAAGAAGAACGAGCTGTCTTCGCCTTCAGGGAGCCCATGGTAACGAATGCCAAAGTTGGATGCGTATGTAAATCCACTTTTCCCGTAAAAATCGATATTCCCTTCAAAGCAAACTGCTCCAAATCCCATCTCTGTGGCTTTGGCTAACGTATAGTCCAATAGTGCTTTGCCGTAGCCTTGACGCTGATAGTCGGGTAGGATTCCGATGGGACCTAACGTCATAATGGGTAGGGTGGTGCCATCATCTTTCTGGATGTGGGCTCGCATGCACATTGCTTGACCAATTAGTTCGTTTTTTAACAGTCGATTCTCCTCTTTATCGTGTCTAAAACGTTGGCTTTCAATTTCCATCACAAAGTTCAGTTGTGGAATAAAATCACTATCATTGCGCAGGCAGTGCATTACATAGTGTTCGAGGCATCCTGGGCGATATACATTCCAAAAGGCTTCTCGTATCAAATTTTCAACAATAAATTCTTCTTGTGGTTTTTCTAATCGTATTAGGTAGTCGTCCCTCAAAAAGCCACAGCGTACAACTGATACCGTGATAGGTATAGAGCGGATGCTGTTTTTCGCATGCGAACAAGCGATTCTAACCAGATAAACAACATATTGAGCATGTTCAAAATTGGGCAAAAAAGAAGGTTCATC
>JAGHVA010000231.1 GCA_018064565.1 Candidatus Colimorpha onthohippi | reverse complement strand
CTATACTCATATATATCATCCCCTTTCAAAACTTGTCTCTACAATTCATGATTCAAAAAATGATACTTCTTAAGTACACTACGTACTGTTCGACTGCGTGTCGCCTCTCGCAATGCCTTCGCATACGTCTCGTTATGAAGGTCTGTACCTAACAGTTCTACCCACCCTTTTTCTATCAATTCTGTCGCCCGAGAACGAGACTCAGAACCATAAAAACCACTCAACGACAATATATTACATTGAAACAAAGTGCCTTGATCTTTCAATTGCTGTAGCATATTTGAGTTGGTCGCTAAATAGTGATAACGCTCTGGATGCGCCAAAATCACCTGATGCCCTGCCATCTGCAAGTCATATATCGTCTTCTCAAACCCCATACGATGCTGCCTTAGTGAGAGTTCTACCAATATATACTCATCTTGACCAACAGTCAAAAAACTGTCTTGACTTATCCTCCTAACAAATCCATCATCAATACGATACTCACCACCCACACCTAACAAATTCATGTACAATCCACTATTCTCAACATCCTTCTTAAACTCTACAAATCTGTTCTTTATATCACCCTCGCTATTAGGGAAACGGGGTTCCTGAAAATGAGGAGTTATATACATCTGGCTGAATCCTACCTCCTCCAAAACACACATACAATTAAGACTCTCCTCTACACTACCACTCCCATCATCCACTTCTGGCAACAAATGGTTGTGTACATCCGTTTCTAAAATATTAAAAACGGGTTCTATTTTGGAATGTCTTATATTAAATATATGAAACATATCTGCTAATTATCCTATTCTTACAATGTGTGCACCCAGTTGATTCAAACGTTCGTCTATATGTTGATACCCTCTGTCTATCTGCTCTATGTTGTCTATTCTGCTTTTCCCATTCGCACTAAGTGCTGCTATCAACAAGGCTACACCTGCCCTTATATCAGGAGATACCATGTTGATGCCCCGCAACTGATGTTGCCTGTCCATACCTATCACCGTGGCTCGATGCGGATCACATAATATAATCTGCGCACCCATATCTATCAGTTTATCAACAAAAAACAAACGACTCTCAAACATTTTTTGATGTATCAGCACGCTACCGCGAGCTTGTATGGCCACTACCAATGCGATACTAATCAAGTCGGGCGTGAACCCTGGCCATGGCGCATCCGCAATCTGCATGATAGACCCATCCATAAATCGCTCTATCTCATAATGATCTTTCGCAGGAATATACAAATCATCACCTTTCTGCAGAATATCTACACCAAGCCGTCCAAATACCTGAGGTATCAATCCAAGATGCTTTACTTGCACATCCTTGATGGTAATATCACTTTGTGTCATTGCCGCCATACCTATAAAACTGCCTACTTCTATCATATCAGGCAACAGACTATGACTGCACCCATGCAACTCACCTACACCTACTATGGTAAGCAAATTGGACCCAACCCCTTTGATGTTGGCACCCATACGGTTCAACATATTACACAACTGATACACATACGGCTCACATGCTGCATTCATAATGACCGTCTCTCCTTGTGCCAACACAGAAGCCATGATGATATTTGCGGTTCCCGTCACACTCGCTTCATCCAACAAGATGTAACAACCGTTCAGTTTATCATCCACCGTTACCTCATATCCACTCATGCAATTACTCCCGTCTGCCATACATCCATATTGCTTATATATGACCTCCGCACCTAATTTTTCCATTCCCGTAAAATGGGTGTCCAACCTACGGCGTCCTATCTTATCACCTCCAGGCTGTGGCACCATAGCCTTACGATAACGCCCCAACAACGGACCCAATAGCATAATACTCCCTCTCAATGATGTGGCTTGCTGATAAAATGAAGGTGAATATAATTGATCTAAATGGACATCATCAGCCTGAAACTCAAACGACTTATCCCATTTCTGATTGCTCCGCTGGTCTGATTGTAATTCTCTTACACGCACACCAAGCAACATAAGCAACTCTATAAGTTTATTCACATCTCTTATGTCTGGCACATTTTCTAACACCACCTTGTCCGATGTCAACAGCACAGCACACAACACTTGAAGTGCCTCATTCTTGGCACCCTGCGGAACAATCTCTCCCGACAGTCTGTTGCCTCCTATTATTTCAAACGATGACATTTTTATTATTATTTTTACAACTAATTCTTAAACAAACAACAACACTTGCATTTACTGGCATAAAACATTCAACCGCAGATTATTTTTTCTTCCTTTTGCGCTTTGATTTTTTCTCTGTATTGTCGCTCGCTTGAGAATCATCCAAAACAGGCATATCTATTTTCATATCTTTTTGCATAGCAATCTTCCCACCCGACAATACTTCCATCTGATCTACTATAACACTATCACTCACATCCTCACTATTCCAATTGATATATGACCGTTTCATATTCTGCGCCAACTGCTGCTCTAATACCTTCCGCTCTTCTCCTTCTGGCATCTCGCTTACTTTTCGTACCATAGACTCCAACATCTTGCCATAATGACGATACATAACCTTCTGATTATTATACGTCACGCTCTTGGGATGAAATCGGACAGAAGGAGAAGTATAAATATCGCACGGAACATCTACATCCAACTCTCCGCCTGCTAAAATCATTAAGTGCTCCCATAGCTTACAACGGTAGTCGCTACAATCACGTACATGAGGATTAACCTGTGCCATTACTCCTACTATGGCCTCCGCAATGCGATTCCGTTGTTCTCTATCTTCAATCGTTTTTGCATATTGGACTAATTTGTAAACATTTCGTCCATAATCCAAAAATGCAATTTTTTGTCTGGTTGTATTATATTCCATCTCAAATAATAAAAAAAAATCAATACCAACCCATATTCATATAATGATGAAACCTCATATTGTGATTATGGGTTAAAAATGAATAATACCATGGTGAGTATAATCCCAATGGCATTCCTTCGCCTCTAAGATAACTAAAATATATCTCCAATCGTGTGTTGTTTCCAAACTGATAACTCAACAACCCCTCAAAACCAAGCATACTAACACGGGTTGGATTCAAACTTGAACACAACATAGAATTCCAATATCCGTCCACATAAAACAGAGAGGCAGCAATGGTGAGGTTTTTGTTGAACTGATACGTTCCTTCAAAACTGAATGAAGTAAGTTGCTGATGCCTATACGGAGTTCTATTATGAGGTTCACGCCCACGCAACTGATAGGGCGTACTACCCCACCCTTTTATTACCGAAACACTACCCCCCAAAACTAATT
>JAGHVA010000080.1 GCA_018064565.1 Candidatus Colimorpha onthohippi | reverse complement strand
CGGGAACAAGTCGATGGTTGTGCTGAACGGACGGTTGGATACCACCAATGCTGATCAGTTTCAGAAAGATATTGCTTGTTTGATGACAGCGGAAGCAGGCGATATTGATATCGATTGTACAAATATGGAATACACATCATCGCAAGGTCTGCGTATGTTTCTTATGCTTCAAAAAAGTGTCATGGGGCGTGGTGCTAAGATGATCATGCACGATATGAAACCACAGGTGAAAGAGGTGTTTGATATCACTGGATTTTCCAATATCATCACTATTATTTGAACTATCTGATTGGTCGCATGGAAGATTATGGGTTGGATTTGCATTGTCAGATGATTCTCGATGAATATCGTGAGAACCAGGAGACATTTGCGATTATGCGAAAAGTTGTAACCGACGAGTTGAATCGCTGTGTTAGTGATAACGGTTTGTATGTCAATGCTATAGAGAGTCGTGTTAAGTCCGAAAAGAGTTTGGCAGGCAAACTGGAGTTGAAGGGATACAAATATATGTTTTTGAGCGACCTGACGGATATCTTGGGCTGCAGGGTTATTACTTTCTATACCGATGAGGTTGACAAGGTCGCCACGTTAATAGAGCAGTCTTTTTCGGTAGATTGGAGTGAGAGTGTAGATAAGCGTAAGATGTATGAGTTGAATAGTTTTGGCTATATGTCTTTACACTATATTTGCCGTATTCCAAAATCGCTTTATGACGATCCAGCTCATCCTGCTGTCAACGAATATAGGTTTGAGATTCAGATGCGTACAGCGTTGCAGCATGTATGGGCTACTATGTATCACGACACAGGCTACAAGTCGGGTGTCGAGGTGCCGTACGAGCATCTCCGCAATTTGACTCGTTTGGCTGGTATGTTGGAATTGGCAGATGAGCAGTTTAGTCGTATCCGTACCGAAATCAACGACTACCGTCGTCGTGTGCAAGGTCTGGTGGCAAGCGGCAACTTTGATGAGGTCTCGCTTAATGGTGATACGTATCGCAGTTATCTCAGTCTTGAACCGTTTCGTAAGTTGATTGAGAAGATTGCTGCCATCAATCAGGCAGAGATTTACCACGATGCGTTAGGCCCCTATCTGGAAGTATTCTCAAATCTTGGATTCAAGACTTTAGGTGATTTGGATCGCATGCGTTCAGAGTGTTTTGACGATGCGTATCTGTTGGCTGCGCATCAACTGGGTGGCACCGACCTTGATATCATAGCAGCTTCGATGGCTTTACAGAATCTATGTGCTGTATATATACTCAAGCAAGGTGACGGTCAGCGTGGTTTGGAAAAAATGTTCGATACACTTGGTGGCACAGGCAACGCCAACCGCGCTTCTGTCCTATATTCGCATGCGCAGCATATTAATTTAGTTCAATAGTTTAATCACGTTTTTTTTGTTCTTTTGCAGTTATGGCAAACAACCCACTTGAGACATCATTTTTAGACAAAGCAATAGCTTTTGCAGTCAAAGCCCATGCGGGAACAGAGCGTCGGGGCAAAGGTTTTCCGTATATAGTTCATCCTATGGAGGCGATGGCTATAGTGGCAACGATAACACCTGACCAGGAGTTGTTGGCAGCGGCTGTGCTGCATGATGTGGTGGAAGACACCGATTTTACCGTCGAGGACATACGCAAAGAGTTTGGCGAACGCGTTGCGGCACTTGTCGCTGCCGAGAGTGATGTTGTGGTTAGTGGTGTTAGCGAGGAAGATTCGTGGCATATGCGCAAGCAGGCGGCAATAGACAGGCTGACAGCGGCATCGCACGATGCTAAAATTGTCGCCATGGGCGATAAGTTATCCAATATGCGTGCCATCGCCATGGATTATGATACTATTGGCGATAAGTTATGGAGTCGGTTTCATGCACCCAACGGCATGCCCGATCATGAATGGCGTTATCGTGGATTGGAGGGAGCACTCTCCGAGTTGGCCGATACGGCTGCGTATCGCGAGTTTTGTTCGTTAATCAACCATGTGTTTGGTGACAAAAATTGACATGGTACTTCTTTTGATTTATTAACAATAATATTTTGATATAGTGCGTTACATTTTTGTAATCAATGGAAAACCCACCAAGGCATATTTGGTGGACGAAGTGAAGCGCCAGACCGATGCGTTGGTCGCCGATGGTTTGCTTGATAAGGAGCAGTATCAGATTTATTGTACTACTGCCGAAGGTGATGCCACTCGTTATGTGCATCTTTTTTGTGATATTCATACCCGCGAATCTATCTGTTTTGTGGCGTGTGGTGGTGATGGTATCATCAACGAGGTAGCCAGTGGGTTGGTAGGCTTTGAGAAAGAAGACAAACATCTGTCAATTTTTACGTACAAGTCGAATAGTGATTTTGCCAAAAATTTCCCAGGTGTCGTATTTTCCGACATCAAAGGCATTGTTTTGGGCAACTCACGTCCGATCGACATCATCAAGTGTGGCAATGGGTACTGTTTGAATGTGTGCAATGTAGGTTTTGCAGCCAAGGTAGCGGTCTACGGCAAGAAGAACGTCTTGAAAGGTCGCAAGAAACCGTATGAGAAGGGTATTGCAGAGGCGGTGTTGTTCTCAAGATTTAATCATATCAAGGTGTATGTTGATGGCGAGAAGGTCTGCTCATGGATGCTGTTTTGTGATATCGCCAATGGCCGTATATGTGGCGATGGCTATATCTGTTCGCCCAATGCGCTTATCGACGACGGATGGATTGATATCAGTGTTGCTAAAATGATTCCGTTGATCAAGTTTTTGCAGCTGTTGCCTCATTATTCCAAGGGAACACACCTCACCAATCCTAAGTTTAAGAATGTGTTTACCTATCGCAAGGCAAAAGAAATCAGGGTTGTGGCTCCCAATCACACTACTATCTGTCCAGATGGTGAGTTGTTGGGTGGCTTTGACTTTTTGATTAAAATTTTGCCAGGAGGCATCAATTTTATCACACCAGCAGCTCAGTAGCGTTATTAGGCATTGTTGATGCGCTTTTGTTTATTGGTCTGTATGCATCTTAGTATCGAACGCATGCCTATCAGCGTGCAACTCGGCCGCCGCGGTAGATATGCTTGCTCCAGTATTTATTGTTGATGGTGCTGATGCTGACACCGTTGGATGTGGAGGCGTGGACAAACATTCCATCGTGCAGATAGATGCCTACATGCGATACCTTGTTTTTGCTGTTGGTGAAAAAGATGATATCGCCCTCTTGCAATTCGCTGATTTTAATAGGGGTAACATCTTTTTGAATGTCGTTGGCGGTGCGGTGTAAACGGATATGATATGTGTCTTGGAATATGTGCCCCACAAAAGCGGAGCAATCTACACCATTCTTATCTGTGCCGCCATACTTGTAGGGCACACCCATCCACGGCTCGATGGCAGCATAAAGTTTTGCGTCTTTACCACCTTTGCGTGCTGCTTCGAACGTGCTGAATATAGCCTTGTTGGGGTCGGTAACCTTAACGGTAGGTGGGACATAAACTGGTTCTGGAACCAATTCGTCTTCATACAATTGTCCAACCGTAAAGTCCTCTTCTTCAAGGTCTGTGGCGAGAAAGTTCTTGACGGTATCGCAGCCAGTCATGCCGAATGCTGCGATGGTGACGGCGATAAGTGCGTACTTGATTTTCATGATGTGTATTGGAAATCCGCTGTTGCGGATTTAGAAAAGTAGTTGATTAGTTTTCTTGAAATACATACACGTCTTCATCGGCGCGTTTCAAAAAATATACCTCTCTACCAAAGTGTTCTAAAGCCTCCATATTGCCATATAGCTGGTTGTATTGGATGCTATCTCGAATGGTGGCCTCAATCAAATCAGTCTCAACTTTGTGTAACTCGTTGACTTGGCGACTGAGTCGGCCGAGCACAATCAAGTTGTTGTCGGTTACAAAAATCGCAAGCACGGCAAAAATCAAGATGGTGATGACGTATTTGTTTTTCAGCAACTTGATAAGCCATTTTTTGTTGTTGCCAGATGCGCTCATTTTACTCGAATCTTTTGACCATAGCGGATTTTGTCGCCTTTTATCTTGTTCTTCTTTTTTAGAGCTTGTACGGTTGTCCCGTATTTTTGTGCTATCTGGGTAAGTGTCTCACCTTTTCGTACACTATGGTAACGGTTCCCGCCACCTCTGCTGCTTTTGCCACCCCTGTCAACCCTATCTTGTTGTGCGGATACCACGATAGGTTTGGTGCTTAAGGAGTCGTTAGTTTTGCTGTAGATGTCTTCCTCGAAAGAGAAGAACGACTGCATTTTGTTGATGGGAAGTGTCAGCGTGTAGGTGCCAGATTCTCCTGGGATATAATCGGTTATGTACTGTGGGTTGAGTGCCCTCAACTCATCGATGTCGATGTCGATGGCATCGGAGATATATTTGAAATAGACATTGTTGTGCAAAACGATAGTGTCTGCGTTGATGGGCATATCGAACCGAGAAGGGCGCAGACCATGGTCGGCGTAATGGTTCATGACGTATGTGGCTGCAATAAAGGCAGGTATGTAACCACGTGTCTCACGAGGCAGGTATGGATAAATCTCCCAGAAATTATGTTTGCCGCCCGACCGAGCAATGGCTTTGTTGATGTTGCCTGGACCGCAATTGTATGCAGCGATGGCGAGTGTCCAATCGTTGAATACATTGTGAAGGTCTTTGAGGTAGCGGGCTGCCGCAACGGTTGACTTGTAAGGGTCTCTGCGGTCGTCAACAAGAGAGTTGACTTCTAAGCCGTAGAGTTTTCCAGTATAATACATGAACTGCCATAAGCCAGCCGCCCCCACGCGTGAGGTGGCTTGAGGATTCATGGCAGACTCTATGATGGATAGGTATTTGAGCTCCTCGGGCACGCCATAGCGCGACAGAATTTCGATAAACATCGGATGATAGTATTCTGATAGCGTGAGCGTGACATCAAGACGGCGACTCATGATACCAAGATACATCTTGATGTATTGACGGACGATGTTGTTGTAATTCATCGGGATAACGGTGTGCATGGACTTGAGTCGATTGGCTATCACCGAATCGCTTACGTTCTCGAAGGCCTGCTCGTTGTAGTTTAGATTGCGGCGGGCGTGCGTCCGTGAAAATTTTTTTACATAATAGGTGTTGAGCAAGCTGTCGTATGATCTTGAGCAGTCGTTTGCCATAATGTTGGCTTCGGACTGAGCTAAGATACATGGGGTGGGTGCGAGGAAAGCAGCAAAAAGGATAACAATAAAAAATGTTCGGTTCATAAGTTTGGTTGTGTATTAGTAGTGGTTAGGTGCCAATGGGGTGATATAGCATAACCTAAAAGGATAACGATTTGCATATCAAAAGAATGCGGTAATAGGC
>JAGHVA010000151.1 GCA_018064565.1 Candidatus Colimorpha onthohippi | reverse complement strand
ATATAGGATTCATCGGCACTGTTGCACTCCTCATACTAATAGGGGTCTTGTCGGGTCATAACACCAAAGATGCACAGCAATTTGCATCTGGAGGGCATGCGAGCGCATGGCTCGTATGCGGAACCTTGATGGGTACGTTGGTTGGCGGACAGTCCACCATCGGCACCGCGCAGATGGCGTACAGCTTCGGACTTTCGGCATGGTGGTTTACCATTGGCTGCGCTTTGGGATGTCTGACGCTCACCTTCGGCTTTGCCGACCCGCTACGCCGCACCGGATGTGCCACACTTAGCGACATCATCGGCAAACAATATGGCAAACAAGCCGCTACATTAGGGTCTCTTTTGAGTCTCATTGGCGTTTTTATCAGCATTATCTCACAAGTCATGGCAGCTGCGGCATTGCTGTCGGCACTACTTGAGATACCTATATGGATCGCATCTATCGCATCAGGGATGCTCATCATAATATGTGTCTTTTTTGGCGGCATACGCGGTGCTGGATTGGGTGGACTGCTAAAGACTGCGCTGCTTTACCTGTCGATTATTATCGTAGCCACCATCATTTTTTATTCCAGCCATGGCCTTGACTCTCTCTATCAGCAGATGCACCACACGATTACCCTTCCTGCTTTATCCGCCATCAACGGGTTGCCAGAAGCCACCGAGATACATCATGTTTACCTCAATCCATTCTCTCGAGGAGTATTAAAAACGCTGGGGGGATGCTTCTCTATGATATTGGGAGACATCACCACACAGTCGTATGCCCAAGCCATCTGGTCGGCACGCAACCACCATGTGGCACGTCGTGGTGCTCTTGTAGCATGCTTGCTTACGCCCCTTATCGGCGGAGCTTGCACACTTGTAGGATTCCACATGCGGGCTCACTGCATCACCGCATCCGAAGCAGCGCAGCTTGCCTCCGCAGGCTGCGACATACCTGCAGGACTATTCCTGATTGAGAACAGCACTGAGGTGTTTCCACAGTTTATACTCAACTACTGCCCACCACTGATAGGTGGCATCATGCTGGGCACACTGCTGCTGACCGTTATCGGCAGTGGCAGCGGGCTGACTCTCGGAGCCGCGACGCTCATTGCACACAACGTGATGCCCTCCCCCAAAAACGAGAGAAAAACCAAATCGATACCTCCAAAAGAGAAGATACAAATTCAGACTTTTATAGTCCTCATCTCGATGGCTGCCGTTGCTACCGCACTATTGATTGGAGATGTACTTATTAACGATCTCGGGTTTCTTGCCTTAGGGCTACGAGCCACAGCCATTTTGATACCTCTATGCTTTGCCCTATTCCTGCCCAAAGCCATCAGCCCCCATCAAGCAATCGTCAGCATGGTATCAGGCACACTATTCATGATTATCGCTGCCGTTATCAGCCTTCCTGCCGACCCGCTCTTCTGGGGACTTGGCGCCGCATTGACAAGCATCATCATCACACGTCGATGAAAACTATAATTACCTTAAATAATAAGAATCAATATTTAACAAACACCAAACAAAAACTCATAATTTCTCATTTCGGGGGGGGGTGAGTTCTCCGTTTTAAGCAATTAAGAATGAATTTATCTATCCAATAGTTCTTTTAAAAACGATTTTGCTTTTTCAACACAAATGTCGTTCGTAAAATTTTCATCCTTTAGCATTTCATCGATTGCAGCTCCATTAAACTGAACTGCGCCTCTTGTGTTTCTACCCGCCCAATGAAATTGCGGAATTGCATTATCTATTAACTTCCTATGATATACAGAGCATAACAACGTCTTGAAAATAGAATTTTCATCTACGCCAATAAAGAAGAACAAGAAGATACTTCTTGAGTCAGCCATCTGTTTTAAAAATCTATCTATATTGTATGCCTTAGGGTTTGAATTAAGATAAATTACTTTTGTCTTAATATCAGTATAAGTGTCACCGTTATTGAATTCTCGGTAATAATCTCCAAGACCATTCTTCGTATCATATGAAGGCAAAGCTGATTCAAGATTGCACAAATTGTGTATTAGATTCTGCTTTTCCTCGTCATTAGAAGTGATAAAACTCTCTATAAGGCGACCACGAATATTCGTATTTTCAATATGAGATGCAATCAAAATTTCTTTGCGACTCTTATTGCATCTTTCATTCAAATCATCTTCCAGAATTGAAAAATTGTCTGAAAGTATGAATTCGATGGATCTTGATATAGAGTTGTAGATATTGATTACTTCAACATTTGATGGTATAAATTTTTGATTAACAGGTCTAATATTAGAAGATGCATCAACCAGTCGCAATAAATTATCTTTCCAATCTAACCCCTGATGAAGGGCAAAAAGGAAATCAAAATTTTCTGGAGAATTTGACCAACTACCATAATATCTCATAATGTCAGAGCCATTGAAACTACCCCTGATATTAGTCATGCTTAACTCTTGTGAACTATGACTTATCTTTTTGAGAAAAGTTGTGTTCGCAAGCAATATCAAATTTGTTGAAGACTGTCGAACAAGCACAACAAAAAACGGAATCTTGTCATACTTCTCAAGTGCAGATAAACTCAAGACGGTATTGCTGAATAGATCGGAACTGGATTTTGAATAGTTGAACCTTACTGCAAAGTATTCATTATGATACACCTTGCGGTCTTTTGTTAGATTAAAATGTGCAGACACGTCATCTTCAACAACTTGTTTGTTATGTTGTGGAGCATGATATACAATGTAATCAACAAACTCTTTGCATTTGGAATTCATTATATTAAGATTTCATCAAATAAACTTGCCGTTTTCTCCATAGTTTTTTTAACTCTACCTTTCTTGTTTGAAGACATAGACGATTGTTGCTTCCTTTGATTGCCCAAAGAATTTCTTTCCCAAAATACTCCGTCTGCATAACCTTGAATTGCATCATCCGAAATTGAATTAATTAATCGCTTCACCGCCCATAAACAGTACTCTTTGTTTATCTCAACTCCACAGTATTTTCGTCCAAGTTTATTTGCCACTACCGAAACTGTACCACTTCCCGAGAATGGATCAAAAATTTTATCTCCTGGCTTTGAAGAAGCAAGGACTAACTTTGCATATAATTTTTCTGGTTTTTGCGTTGGATGGTCTGTATTTTCTGGCATAGACCAAAAAGGTATGCTAATATCATCCCAAAAATTGGAGGGGTATGTGATTCTAAAATTACCAGACTCCGTCTCTTCCCAGTCCTTTGGCATTCCATCAACTTTGTATGGAGCAATTACTTTGCGTTTCATCTTAACTGACTCAACATCAAAATAATAGTCATTTGGATTCTTAACAGCAAACCAAATATCTTCCATGGCATTTTTCCAGTTAGACTTTGCGCCTCTACCTTTTTCTCGTTGCCAAGTAATACGATTAACAACAGTAAGCTTCTCTTCAATAACACGTTGCATTGACGATGTACACTTCCAATCTCCACACATATAGAGAGTACCATTAGGAGCAAGCTTATCGCACACCTTATAAAACCAACTTCTAAGGTAATCTTCGTACGCATCCGACTTCATGGATGAAAATCTCTTGCCATGAAAATCTTTATCTAGGTTATATGGAGGATCAATTATAATCAAATTAAAATAATCATTTGGAATAAAGTCAAGACAATCAAATAAATCTGCGTTGATAACACAGTCATCAACGAATTCTTTTTTGATGTCATTTGAAGATAATATGAATTTCTCCAAAGATGGAATTTCGCTTTCAGAAACAGTCAATGTTCTGTTACGCTCTGCACGATTCTTCTCTACCATAACATATATGAATTATCACT
>JAGHVA010000107.1 GCA_018064565.1 Candidatus Colimorpha onthohippi | reverse complement strand
GTCTAATTTGTCGGTGGCAATACCTCTGTCAACGGTCAGCGCCACTTTAGCTTTGCCCGATGCCTCTCCATAGTCGGAGCTAAACTGCTCATCACTGTATGCCACTTTGAGAAACGACTCTGTGTGCTCTGATTTGAACAGTCCCACCGCACTGGTGGTTTCTCCGTTTAATTGGCACTCGTCGAAATAAACTACAACGAAATCGCCACCATTCAGGTTGGGATGTTCGGTGGCATTGTAAAGCAGCTGCGCCAACGATGCCGATTCGTCAAGGATACATTCGGCATTGTCAAAGATGTTGCTGACTCGTTGGAATACCTCGTTTCGTTTCACCCCATCTTCGTGGTAAAAGTGGTAGAACGCATCCCCTTTGAATGGAGATATGAGATATCGGATTAGTATGTCTTGCAGCTGGTCTGTGATGGGTATCAACTGGTTGGACAAAACATAACCTTCATCGGTGGACTTGTTGCCCACGTAGTGTATCGCTATTTTTTTTATAGATGAGGCATCAAAAAGTGGCATCGTAAAGGTATGTATTTATTGGGAATTGTTTCGTGTATTGCACCATAAACCAATCTGCAAAAATACAAATATTTATTTATATGTGGTCGCAATTGAAAAAATATTGTAATTTTGCACGCTCAAAGGGATTGCCTTTTTTGTTGAATGTCAATGGGGACTGATGGTGTGCCATATAGAGGACTCAATATTGGGATTTCTCCCTTTTTTTATGTGCTCTATTTGTTTGGATAATAGCTGGATAGATTGTGATGATAGCGTGTTTTGATAAGTCGAGTGTGAGAGGATCGTGGCATGCTTAGTTTTGATATCTACCGATGAGGCAAAAAGGCAGCGTTGATAAACCAAATGGTAAGATTATATGACAAAAGACTTAAATAAAATAATTGTTATTGGCGACCACGTTTTGATCAAGCCAGGTGCTGTAGAGAAGACCAAAAGTGGGTTGCTACTCCCTGCTGGCTACCAGGATAAAGAGGAAATTCAGAGTGGTTATATCTTGAAATGTGGTCCAGGATATGCTTTGCCAGGCGATGCTGAGTCGTGGAATGCCGATGCGAAGACGGTTCGTTACCTACCATTGCAGGTCAAGCCAGGCGATTTGGCTATCTTTGTCCAAAAAAATGCGGTGGAGATAAAATACGACTCCGAAAAATATTTTATCGTTCCGCAAAGTGCTATCCTTTTGGTAGAACGCGAAGATTTTTAGAACTGCCTTCTATCGGTTGCCTCTCTCTTAAAACAAGATTATCAATTTTTTATCTAATATACTAAAATGACTTCAAACGAGATACGAAGTAAGTTTCTTCAGTTTTTTGAATCCAAAAACCATCATGTGGAGCCCAGTGCTCCGATGGTGGTCAAAACGACCCCACGCTGATGTTTACCAATGCGGGTATGAATCAGTTTAAGGATATCTTTTTGGGGAATGCGCCAGCACATTATCCCAGAGTCTGCGACTCTCAAAAGTGTTTGCGCGTAAGCGGCAAGCATAACGACTTGGAGGAGGTAGGACACGACACCTATCACCACACGATGTTTGAGATGCTGGGCAACTGGTCGTTTGGCGATTATTTCAAGAAAGAGGCTATCGCATACGGTTGGGAGTTTTTGACAGAGGTGATGGGTATTGATAAGCAAAATCTGTATGTAACGGTGTTTGGTGGCGACGAGAAAGAGGGTTTGGCAATGGATGTGGAGGCATACAACTTTTGGAAAGAGCATATCGCTGAGGATCGTATCTTGAAAGGTAGCAAGAAGGATAATTTCTGGGAGATGGGAGACCAAGGCCCATGCGGTCCATGCAGTGAGATACATATCGACCTGCGCGACGCATCAGAAAAAGCCAAGGTGCCTGGTGCGCAACTGGTCAACCAAGACAACCCGCTCGTGATAGAGATTTGGAATCTGGTGTTCATGCAATACAACCGTATGGCTAACGGGTCGCTTGAGCCACTCAAGGCAAAGCATATAGATACGGGTATGGGATTTGAACGCTTGTGTATGGTGCTTCAAAACAAGAAGAGCAATTACGATACGGACGTGTTTCAGCCTATCATCCAGCAGATTGCTTCAAAAGCAGGTTTGACTTATGGCGCTGAAGAGAAGACGGATATCGCCATGCGTGTGTGTGCCGACCATCTACGTGCTGTCAGTTTCAGTATCGCCGATGGGCAGTTGCCAAGCAATGCAAAGGCTGGTTATGTGATTCGCCGTATCTTGCGCCGTGCAGTGCGTTACGGCTACACGTTTTTGAATTTTAAGGAGCCTTTCTTGAACGGGTTGGTGGATACCTTAGTGCAGCAGATGGGACATCAGTTCCCAGAATTGGCTAAGCAGCAACAACTCATCGAGCGCATCATCTTGGAAGAAGAGCAGGCTTTCCTCCGTACGTTGGCAAGTGGTATCAAGCGTTTTGATGACTATGTAAGCAAGATGACTACCAAGCAGATAGATGGTGCTTTTGCGTTTGAGCTGTTTGATACCTACGGGTTCCCGATCGATTTGACTCAACTGATGGCTTCGGAGCAAGGGCTTACTGTAGATATGGATGGCTTTGAGAAAGGCTTGGCAGGACAAAAGGCACGTAGCCGTGCTGCTGCTGTGGTAGAGAGCGATGATTGGATAGAATTGGTTCCAGGCGCAGAGCAGCGTTTTGTGGGCTACGACACCACTGCGACATCGTCACATATAGTTCGCTATCGGCATGTGAAAGTAAAAGACCGTGAGTTCTATCAGTTGGTGCTCGACCAAACGCCTTTTTATGGCGAGAGCGGTGGACAGGTGGGCGACAAAGGTACACTCTCTTCATCGGACGAGGTGGTTACGATTATTGACACTAAGAAAGAGAATGGTCTGATAGTCCATATCACTCCAAAATTGCCCGAGAATCTCTCGGCTACGTTCAAAGCGGAGGTGGACAAGTGTCGTCGGTTTGCTATCGAGTGCAACCACTCGTCAACCCATCTCTTGCACAAAGCGCTTCGCAACGTGCTGGGCAAGCATGTCGAACAGAAAGGTTCCAGTGTCGATGATCAACGCTTGCGTTTCGATTTCAGCCATTTTGCGAAACTATCACACGATGAGATTCGTGAGGTGGAGAAGCAGGTAAATATCGACATCCGTCATGCCATAGCATTAGAAGAGCATCGTGATATGCCTATCGCCGAGGCGCAAAAGCTGGGCGCCATGGCTTTGTTTGGCGAGAAATACGGCGACAAGGTGCGTGTGGTTAAGTTTGGCGACAGTGTGGAGTTTTGTGGAGGTACGCATATTGCCAACACTGGACATATTGGCACGTTCCGCATCGTGAGCGAGAGCGCTGTGGCAGCGGGTATGCGTCGTATAGAGGCGGTAACTGGTGCCGCTGCCGAGATGTATTGCAACGATATGCAAGATCAGTTGGACTCCATACGCGAACTGCTTAAGAGTACCAAAGACTTGCCAGCAGCCATAGCCAAACTGCAGGAGGACAATGCCGACTTGCGTGCGCAGGTGGATCAGTTTCGCAAGGCGCAGGCAGCCGACATCGTGAAAGGTCTGGCGGCAGAAGCCAAGACCAATCCTGTGGTAACAAAGCAATTGGATGTTGACTTGGCGCAGCTGAAAGACGCAGTTTTGCAACTGCGTTCAGACTTGCCAGATTTGGCTTTGGTGTTGGGTAGCTCGTATGGTGATAAGCCTTCGTTGTTGGTGTGCTTGGGGCAGCATCGCGTAGATGCTGGTCTCAATGCAGGTCAGATAGTGCGCACGGCTGGCAAAGAGATGCAAGGTGGCGGTGGCGGACAGGCAGCATACGCTACGGCAGGTGGCAAGTGTCTGGAGGGTCTGCCGCAGGCAATGAAGGTGGCTGAAAATATTATTTTAGGATAGTTGCGCTATGAGAATCGCAAGCGAATTGACTTTGGCTCCCGATGGCTCGCTCTACCATATCCATCTTAAAGGCACCGACATTGCCGATGATGTGATTCTGATGGGCGACCCTAATCGTATCGACATCGTCAAAAACAAAATTCTGGACACGGTAGCATTCGAGACTTCTAACCGCGAGTTGCGTTCGGTGACGGGTAGTTATCACGGACATCGTTTTACGGCACTCTCTACGGGTATGGGGTGCGATAATATCGATATAGTGATGACGGAACTTGATGCTGCGGTAAATATCGACTTGGCTACGGGGGCTGAACGGTCATCGCATAGGTCGCTACGTCTGGTTCGCATGGGGTCTTGTGGTTCGCTTAATGCTGCTGTTGACGCAGGCTCGCTGGTTGCATCTAAATATGCCATCGGTCTGGATGGGTTAATCCACTATTACCAGCATCGTCCAGATCAGTTAGAGCCTCAGCTAACGGAGGCTTTTGTCCACCACATGCAACTTCAGGGTGGCATGGCACAGCCTTATGCAGCCGCTGCCGACAGCGGGTTGCTGCATAAGGTGGCGTTCGATATGCACCAAGGCATCACGGCTACAGCTGGCGGTTTCTATGGTCCGCAGGGGCGTAATATCCGTATAGCACCCGCTGTATCGGATATCAACGAACGGCTGATGTCGTTTGAATGGAATGGCAACACCATCGTCAATTTTGAGATGGAGACTTCCGCTATCTACGCCATGTCTCGCCTTATGGGACATCAGGCTCTTACGGTATGCTTGGCGATAGCCAACCGCGTAACTGGCCGTTTTATGAATGAGTATCACGACAAAATGACCGATGCTTTGGCATTGGTGATGGATCGTTTGGCACAATGATTTTTATTTTTCTGCTTTATGAAAAAAATATTTGGCTTTATCTGCATTGTCGCAATCTTATGTGTGGCATGCAACAACAATCAGCCAGAGGCTGATAGTTCTGTTGATAGCACATCGATAGTGCTGAATACTATCCTTACCCGTCATAGTGTGAGGGCTTACACTGCCCAGCCTATTGGGGCAGACACTATTCAGGCTTTGCTCCGTGCCGCTATGGCGGCTCCGTCTGGTGTGGATGTCAGACCCTGGCGCTTTGTGGTGCTGACCGATACCGCACAGTATGATAGTATATTTGGTGATAATTTCAACTTGCCTAAGTACAAGAATGCCGCTGCCGTAATCGTGGTTTGCGGTCAGACTACATGGGTGCCCCGTCATTCTGGTTCTGAACCCAGTGCTTATGCTGAGGTAGAACCTAATAAGAATTGGACTGCTGATGTGGCAGCATGTGCCGAGAACCTATTGCTGGCTGCGCATGCTTACGGTTTAGGTGCGGTATGGACAGCGTGCTATCCTTACGAGGACAGGATGCAACCGGTACACAAGGCTTTGAATCTGCCCGACGATGTCGCTCCTTTCTGTGTGATTCCGTTGGGACATCCCGCCGAGGACGTGGCTCCTAAAGATAAGTGGGACACTGCTTGTATCCACTACAATCGTTGGTAGTAGTTCTGCCTATTTATGACCTCCCTTTGGTCGGTTTTTTCGCTCCCTGTCTGCCGATAGGCAGGCCTGTCCGCCGATAGGCGGGGCTGTCTGCCGATAGGCAGGCCTGTCTGCCGATAGGCAGGTTGGCATAGTAAAAGCAAGTTTTTCCTTTGTACTCGACTTATCGAAAACGTTCAAAACTTCATATCAACTTCTCATGCAAAACATTCGTAATATCGCTATTATTGCACACGTCGATCACGGCAAGACTACGCTCGTGGATCGTATGTTGCATCAAGCAAAACTCTTTCGCGACAATCAGGAAACTTCCGATTTGATTTTGGATAACAACGACTTGGAACGTGAACGAGGTATCACTATCCTTTCTAAAAATGTATCTGTTCGTTACAAGGATTGTAAAATCAATATCATTGACACTCCTGGACATAGCGATTTTGGCGGAGAGGTAGAGCGTGTGCTCAATATGGCGGATGGTGTGTTGCTTGTAGTCGATGCTTTTGAGGGACCTATGCCCCAAACGCGTTTTGTGCTGCAAAAGGCTATCGAGTTGGGCTTGAAACCTATCGTGGTTATCAATAAGGTAGATAAGCCTAATTGCGACCCCGAACTGACGCAAGAGGCAGTGTTTGACTTGATGTTTAATCTTGGTGCCTCAAACGATCAGTTAGATTTCCCCACTGCCTACGGTAGTGCCAAGCAGGGGTGGATGGGACCCGACTGGAACACTCCAACTGAGGATATCTCTTATTTGATGGATCTTATTGTCCAACATATCCCATCACCAAGGGTGTCTGATGGCAATACGCAAATGATGCTTTCCAGTTTGGATTATTCTTCCTACCTGGGACGCATTGCTGTGGGACGTTTGAACCGTGGCACATTGCAGTCGGGTCAGCCTATTGCGTTGGTAAAACGTGATGGGTCGAAGGTGATGAGCAAGGTCAAGGAGTTATATACCTTTGAAGGATTGGGCAAAGAGCGTACTAAAAATGCTATCGAGGCGGGCGAGATATGCGCAGTACTGCTCGACTTAGACAAGAACGTAATGTTTGAGATTGGTGACACTATCTGCGACAGCGAAAACCCTGAGCCGCTGCCCCCTATCAAGGTGGATGAGCCAACTATGAGCATGCTTTTTACTATCAACAACTCCCCGTTTTTTGGCAAAGAGGGCAAGTTTGTTACCAGTCGTCATATCCGCGACCGGTTGTATAAGGAACTTGAGAAAAATTTGGCTATGCGAATCGAGGAGACTGGATCGCCCGATGCTTTGCTGGTTTATGGACGTGGTATCATGCACCTGTCGGTCTTGATCGAGACCATGCGTCGTGAGGGGTATGAATTGCAGGTAGGACAACCTAAGGTTATCATCAAGGAAGTCGATGGGCAGAAATGTGAGCCTATAGAGCAACTTACGGTATTGGTGCCAGAAAACTTCTCCAGCAAGGTGATTGATGTTGTTACGCGCCGCAAAGGCGAGGTGGGTACTATCGATACCAAAGGCGACCGTGTGCAACTTGATTTCTCTATCCCGTCAAGAGGTATTATCGGATTGACCAATACGCTGCTTACCGCCACCAATGGTGAGGCGGTTATCGCCCACAGGTTCAAAGCATACGAGCCTTGGAAAGGTGATATTGAGGGCAACAAGATGGGGGCGCTTATCGCAAAAGAGACGGGCGAAGCTACGGCATATAGTATCAGCAAACTGCAAGACCGTGGACCATTTTTTATCGAGCCAGGCGATCAGGTGTATAGCGGTGAGGTAATCGGTGAGAGTTTACGCCCAGGTAATGATATTGTAATCAACGTGGTAACGGCGAAAAACCTGACCAATATGCGTTCTAAAAGTGCTGACGATAAGTCATCCACATCGCCAGCTATCAAGTTCTCGCTCGAAGAGGCTATGTAGTATTTCCGTGCAGACGAATATCGTGAGATAACTCCTACTAACCTCCGTATCCGTAATATTATCCTTGATGAAACCGAGCGCAAACGGGCTCGCATAGCCGCTGGTCTGAGCGAAGAATAATAGGTAAATTCTGTATAGTTGTGATACAGCTGTTCAAAAATAATCCACTTTTGCAAGGTGTAATCATTGTTGTGATTGCCATCTTGCTATGGTATCCTGCCTGGATTAACCCAGTGGTGGCGTCTGGTTTGGACAACGGTTATCTGCTGGTTGGTTTGGACAATTTTTTGAATAGTTGTCCGCTGTTGGCTTCGATTATCGCTTTTTTGATTGTACTCTTCGAGGGGTTTCTGCTCAATGCTATCTTGTATAGGCATGGCATGATTCAAAACAACACGTTATTGCCAATGTTTATGTATGTGTTGGCAATGAGTGCAAGTGTTGATAGTCTGTCGTTTACGCCTATGGTGCTGGTAAATGCTGTGGTGTTGGGAATGCTGTATCTGATGTTGCTGCAAGGCACGGTGCCCGCGGTATCTCCGATTACAATATTCTCATTAGCGGCTTTAGTGTCTATCTCTGTGATGCTGTATTTCCCATCTGTAGTGCTGTTGGTACCGCTGATTTTGGTTTTTGTGCTGTATAGCCTATATCGTTGGCACTATCTCTTGATGTTACTGATGGGATTGCTTGCACCGTTTTTGCTGGTATATACTTGCTTTTTTCTCTTTGACACGCTCCCTCAGGAGGTAGATAGGCTGTTGAGTGCGGTGGCAAATCTCAAAATTGATTTTGTCGTGGTAACGTGGCAGCAATTTACGGTTCAGATAGCCTATGGCGTTATGCTGCTATTGGGGTTGGTGGTAGGTAATATGCTGCGTACCAGTCATCTGATTGTGCAGGATAAGAATAATTTGGTGTTTGTGCTGTTTCTGTTGGCAAGCGTGGTGTCGTTGTTCTACACCAGTCTGTTCCCCTTCAATATGCAGTGTTTTGCTATCGTATTTGCTTATTGGAGTTCGTTGCTTTTGTTGCAGGTCAACAGCCGCCATTGGCTTTGGCAGGTGCTGTTTTCTCTCTTTTTAGTGATTGTAGTCGTTTTTCCGCTGGTAGGGTAGTAATGGGATTTTAGATAATCGTAATATTGTTGGTAATGTTGTTTCAATCGTTTTCTCCGAACAAGGTCGAATGTGGCTGTGATGAGGCAGGAAGGGGCTGTCTTGCTGGTCCAGTGTATGCGGCAGCGGTTATCTTGCCACGCAATTATGTAAACGAGACTCTGAACGATTCCAAACAACTATCGCCCCAGCAGCGTCAACACTTGCGCTTACAGATTGAGCAGGACTCGTTGGCATGGGCTGTGTCGTCGGTATCGGCAGCCGAAATTGACAGGATGAATATTCTGAAAGCATCGTTCCATGCTATGAATTTAGCCATCGCTCAACTGCATATCCAGCCAGAGTTGCTGCTGATAGATGGCAATAGGTTTTACAATGAGACTGAGTTGCCGTATGAGTGTATCGTGAAAGGCGATGCAAAATATATGTCGATAGCGGCTGCTTCGGTATTGGCAAAAACATATCGAGACGACTACATGGCGCAACTTCATCACGAGTTTCCCATGTACGGTTGGAATTCAAACAAAGGCTATCCTACTAAGGCACATTACGAGGCTATTCGGCAGTATGGTGTCTCGCCTTGGCATCGGATGTCGTACAAGTTATACAAAGATTAGTCAGCGTGTTGTCTATGTGTCGTAATCATAGTATAGTCACCTTTTTATAGTTATAGTTATGTTCTCAAAAGTTAAGGCATCGTATCGTAGGTTTATATTGCGTCGCTTATTGAAGCATCGCAGTCCCAAGTCGATACAGAATTATCAGCAGGTAACTCGCGTCGGTATGGTTTTTGATGTGTGTGATGAGTCGAATTGGAGTTTGGTCAACAAATACGCCGATATGTTTAGGTCGGAAGGTAAGCAGGTATGGCTCTTGGGTATTCAGCACAAAAATGTTGTGAGGGAAAACTCGCTCGTGTCGCAAAACACCACAATATTTCAAGAATCGCATGATTGCAACTTCTTGGGAATCCCCTCTCAGCACATGTCCAATACGTTCAAGTCGCTCGCTTTGGATGTATTGATTGACGCCACGAGTAGCCCCAGTTTTTTGACGCAATATGTGTTGCTGATTTCTCCTGCTTTACTAAAAATATCGTATCTCAACAAGGTGGTTCCTACTGATTTATCCAGCGGACTTCTGCCTGTGTCAGAGGTGTGCGATTTCTGTATAATGGGCGAAGGGGTATTTGATGTGAGGTATTATTTGGACAATGTGATTCAGTATCTTAAAATGGTAAAAAAATAATTTACAATATGAATAAAAGTTTATTTAATGGAACGGGCGTTGCGATGATTACGCCTTTCCGCAAACAAGAAACTGTCGATTTTTTCAAATTGGAATCGTTGGTGTCGTCGCTTATCGAAGGGGGTGTGGACTATATTGTTGCTTTGGGAACTACAAGCGAGGCTGCTACCCTTACCGCCAGCGAGTTGTCCGCTGTGCGCGAGTGTATTGTTGAGTCGGTGGCATCGCGTGTGCCTATTGTGTTGGGCATGGGTGGCAACAATACCCAGACCGTTTTAGACAATATCAATCATACCAATTTTGATGGTTTCAGTGCTATATTGAGTGTGGCTCCTTATTACAACAAACCCAATCAAAAGGGTTTGTATCAGCATTTCCATCTAATTGCCGAGGCTTCGCCAGTACCTGTAATCCTATATAATGTACCTGGTCGTACTGGTGTGAATATCGCTGCCGATACTACTTTGCAATTAGCCACCGACCATCCTGGCAAGGTGGTAGCTATCAAAGAAGCCAGTGGTAATATGTCGCAGATTATGCAGATATTACGTTCCAAGCCTGAAGGCTTCAAGGTTATTTCGGGCGATGATGCGCTTACGCTGCCTATGATCGCTTTGGGTGCTTCTGGCGTTATCTCGGTGGCAGCTAATGCGCTGCCTCACGATATGAGTGCAATGGTAAAACTGGCTCTGAAGGGTGATTTCAAAAAAGCTCAAGCACTCCATTACAAGATGCTTCCTTTGATGAACGCAATGTTTGAAGAGGGTAATCCTACGGGTGTGAATGCTTTAATGGAAATAGAAGGGTTGATTTCTAATACGTTGCGGTTGCCGTTAGTTAAGGCTTCCAAAACACTTCAGTCCAAAATTACCGCTCTTTATAATGAGTACAATCAGTGATATCACTCGCTTGGCGCGAAAGCGGTTTGACTGCGATCTCTTCGCCTTGCAGACTACAGGTATTGTTATAGAAGAGGTGGGCGACTTGTATGCCCGGTGTTCACTATCGTCCAACGAATGCCACCAGAACGCACGTGGGGTGCTGATGGGGGGTGTAATCTATACTATTGC